>JAUIAI010000001.1 GCA_030425615.1 Gammaproteobacteria bacterium | reverse complement strand
CGGTCCGTCCAGCTAGAACCGTCGCAGTAGCATTGAGCGTCGGTGCCGGCGTTGTCCGTCGTGCACGAACTGGAGTCAGTGATCGTGTATGCGTCGCCCTTCGTCGAAGCGTCACATGTGATGCCCGAGATCACATTGGCGTAGGTGTCGCCGCCCCGCTCCGTCAGCATCACATCGTTGAAAACGTTTCTGCGCCAGCCGGGCGGGAGAGGCTCCTCAAGTTCTCCGGCCGTTATCTCTGTGTAGGCAAGCACGTCGTAGCCATAGACGACATTCCCGCTGATCTCGTATTCGGCATGAGCAGAGTTCTCGCTCGACCCGCTCCCGATCCTGAGCGCCGCGAGCTGGTTCGAGTCGCCGTCTGCCGCCTCGCTGGCGATAAAGCGGTTGCCCGTTACCTGAACGCTACGGGGGATCTGGTTCGTATCTTGGATGAGTGTGACCCACGCGTTATTCGTCCCGCGCGTCCGCATGAAGCGGAACGTGTTGTCGCGGATCTGCACGTCTCGTAGGTCGTCGTTCGTCGGGTCCACGGCGATGAAGATCGGGATATCCCCGCTGACCCCCGTCACCGTGTTGTCCGTGAAGATGAAGTCGGAACCCGAGGCGTCTAGGCCGAAGCGCGAGACGAAGCCGGTAAAGAAATTCTGCTCGAATCGGTTGAGACCGTTTCGCGCCGCACCCCAATTGCCGGGCGAGATCGAGCAAGTCCCCGAGCAATCGTTGTTGTCGTGACAAAGCTCTGTCGACGCGGCGGTCGTAGCGTCATCGGTATCAGTGCAGCGCCCGACGCCAACGTTGAAGAATCGGTTTCGGAAGAACTCGACATTATCGCCGAGCGTCCGGAAGCAGGATCCCGTAGAAGTTTCGATCTCCGCACAGCCCTCGAAGATGTTCTCGCTGATCTCCCAGCCGGTTCCGGTGTCGAGCATTGAAGAGACGGCACTCGTTGGGCCTAGATAGTTGTTGTCGAACGAACAGTCGATGCAGCTGTCTGCGCCGTCCATCGTTCCGGGCCCGTCGACGGCAGATGAGTGGTGAAAGGCATTACCCCACACGCGATGCCCGTAGCCGCTGAAGATGCCCACGGAGCTGTTAAGGTCGCAGTCCGGATCGAAGTCGGCGCGGTCCGCGGTCGCTGCGACCCCCGAAAAACGATTCGAGTCCCCGTTTGCCGACCCGTCCTGTCCGTCGTCGAAGTCGCCGCAATCGTCAGCCAGAGGCCAGTCGGCACCGTAGCCGTTCTGCTGGAGGGGGTTCTGCGGGACGAAGTTGAACCCCGTCACCTCAATTCCGGTCGCGATCATCCGGGGATCCACGCGACGCACGTCGATCCCGGCGAGGCTCGCCCCCGTATCGAAGCTCCCGTCGTGGGCTCGCACGAGGACGCCATTCCCGCTGTCACATCCCTCGCCCTCGACGATCACGCGAACAATCGGGTTGTTTTCGTTCGTGTTCGCGTTGTCCGTGTAGGACATGCCGTCGAAGATGAGCCAATCGCCAGACTGTAGAGCCGCAGCCCAAGCGTCGTCGACATTCGGCTCAACGCCTGCACCCGTACACCCGCCACTCGCAGCCGAGTTGTCGCAGATGCACAAGAGGCTGTCCTCGGCATTCCCCTCTAGCCCAGAGACGAGTCCGGTTACAGGCGTGTCGTCATAAAGACACTCGCCGTAGGCCGTATCATCGCCGCAATCGGTGTCTTTGAACCCGACGCCGAAAGACCAATCAGAAAGATCAACGCCGGGATCGGAACCGTCCGTCTCGGCGGCGTAGCCCAGGTCGTCCACAATCCACGATCCGGTAACGGCGTCATCAACCGCGCTATTCAAGTCGGCACCTGCACCAAACATCTTCATCCCAGACTTCCAAGCGACGGGGGCGTGCGCA
Organism: Gammaproteobacteria bacterium; assembly: GCA_030425615.1. Lineage (GTDB taxonomy): Bacteria > Pseudomonadota > Gammaproteobacteria > Burkholderiales > Burkholderiaceae_E > JAUIAI01. The sequence continues at coordinate 29,641 of JAUIAI010000001.1, read as the reverse complement.
GTCCGGGTCGTCGCAACGGAAGATCGGAGGGCTCCGCTCGGGTAGGTGTGCTGGAAATCGTACCCCGAAGTCGGAAGCACGTCGCAGGTTCCTCCTCCGGTGCAGTCAGCGTCGGAGCTACACGAGAGCTCGTCGCGCGTGCCACCGTCACAGACAGCGACTCGGGTCACATATAGTCCCGGATCGAAAAACATCGAAACACCGACATTCGACTTATCCTGTGCAGCGTGAAAGTCACTCGCGAAGTCGGTCCAGACCTTAGGCCCGGCAAAAGGGCAGGCCGCATCGGGCTCGCCCTCCCCGGTACACGTCAGCCAGGAAGACCCGTCTCCGTCAAAATCCGCAGGGAACCGAACTACGTCATACAGGCCGTCGCCGTCGATGTCAGTGGTTGAGCCGCCGCCGCTCGCCACCTGGTCATTCGTCCCGAAGATCGTGAGCTTCGAGGGTGTCCCGTCTGCCTCGGCCGTGTCGATGTCGATCACGATGAATCGGCGCGTTCCCTTCCGGCCTTCCAACGTAAGGTCGGCACCGACGCTGCCAAGAGATACGCACTCGGCTGCCGTGTCGACAGATCCATCTCCGTCGGAGTCGGCGTCAGTCTCGTTGCACATGTAGAGCGTGCCGGCGAGGCTGCCTCCGTGGATCAGGTAGATATTCTGGAGCCCGTAGCTGTCAGCAACGTAGTAGACGCCAGCCGACTGCCTCGAGGTCAGGTTGACCCGCTGCTGCGGCTTGTTCTCGCCAGGAGCAGGCGTCACTCCGGGCAGCTTCGCCCCCATCAAGATCACGGCCAGGAGCGCCACGAGCGCCACCGCCATGAATCGGGTTGTTCGTCTCATGTCGTTCCCTCCTAGTTGACCGAGCGGCTAAGCTCGAGCATCTCCGCGCCGTCAGAGACGAGCACGAGAATGTCATTGTCCGTTGCCGACAGGTCCGAGCCGCCAGCCAGCCGGATGTTCCCGCTCGAAGTCGTGGCGTCGTTCACCGTGACCGAGGCATTAAACTTGAGCATCACGACAGACCCAGCGGGCGGGACCGCCGCATCCTGATCGAAGACCGTGTTGATCGTGGTCGTCCCGGTCACGTTCACGAGCGGGCCGATCGGGGGCTCTATGCTCGTCGCACTCGCCACCGAGAAGGACGTAGCCTGGTCCCACACGTTGTCCGTGTGCCGGAACGTCTGCGTGATCGTCCCCGTAAAGTCCGGAGCCGCCTGCGAGTTGAAAGACTCGTTGCCGCGGACGATCAGATTCGCGCAGCTCGTGAGCGATACCGGCTCGTTCGTGTTCTGGAACGTATTCGACTTGATGGCTGCAACCGTGGCCGAGGCGACCGTCACGCCGTTAGCGTAGGCGTTGCCCTGCCCGGTGACGTGGTTGTCGGCAAAGATCAGGGCGGCGTTCGCGCTCGAGAAGTTGACCGCGGAGTGCACCGAGGTCTGCGACCGAGACATGAGCTCGAACAGGTTCCCCGAAATCACATACCGACCCGCGTAGGTCGCATCGCTGATCCGGATGTGATCGCCGCTCGTCTGGGCGAAGTAGTTCCCCGAGATCGCCACCTTCGGTGCCGCGCTGGGCGAGTCGAAGTTGATGCAGTAGCCGAGGGTCGCCGCCGTCTGGTTGTCGAAACAGATGAACGAGTTCGCCGCGATCGTCGACTGCACGATGCAGCCTCCGACGTAGATCGCGTTGAGCGTCTGCCCCATCTCGTTATCGACGATGTGTTGGAACGTCGAGGTCCCGGAGTCGTAGTCGATACCCTTGTTCCAGCCGTAGAACTGGCACTTGGACACCCAGAGTCCGTCCGACGCCTGGTCGATTCGGATCGCCGAGCCACTCGCCTTCGTGTAGGACCGGATGCCGGAGTCCGTCCCGTCGGTGAAGTGAGACGGCGTGAACGAGGAGTTCGTGATCTTCACCACCTCATCGTTCCCGTTGATCCGGATGCCGTAGCGCGCCGCGTAGATCGTGCAGCGGTCGATGAAGATATGGCCCACACTTGTCGACACGTTGAAGTCGATGGCGTCGTAGGCGTTGTAGAACGTGCAGTCGAGGAACCGAACGAAGTTCATGGCTCCGACGCCGAGCTGCCCGCGGAATGTGGGCGCATAGGCCGTCGGTGATGCGTCGTCGGGCTGGTTCGTGTACCAGAAGCCCAGGCCGATCACGTTCGTGTTGGAGTGGAACTCGAACGCGGGCTCAGTCGCATCGCCCGCGAGATAGAGCACCGACCCGAGGGTGGGGCCGCCAGAGTTCGTGCCGTCGAAGACATACGACCCCATGAGGGTCACGCCCGAAACGTCGATCTCGCCTGCGCTCGTGTCGACGACGTACCGGCCGGGGGGGAAGTAGACCACCTTCCCCGTGTCGTCTGCGGCGGCCACTGCGGCCACGATCGCCGTTCGGTCATCCGTGGCGCCATCGCCAACGGCACCGAAGTCCTTGACGGAAAGCACATCCCCGAGCCCCGCGATCAGCTGACGGGTTTCGGCCCCCGTCTCATCCAGCCGATACGCGAGATTGTCGAAGCGGTAGAAAGACCCGTCGCCGACGATTTCGGATGTGCTCCCGCCCAGCGCTGCGGCAGCGATCGCCGTGTCCATCGTGCTCTTGTTGACGGCATCGCCAGAAGCCGATGCGTTTCCCAGGTTCGTGATCTTGTTGGACCCGGCGTCGTACTGCCCCGCCCCGGATACGTCACCGTCCTCGAGCACGAGGCCGCGCTCCGCGATGTCGCGGGTGCGCTTCGCGATGAGCGTCAGCTTGTCGAGCGCATCCTCGTGAGACTGAGCGGGGAACGTCCCGCCGTTCGAGTAGTCGGTGAGCTGGGTCAGGTCGGGATCGACGAAGATCGAGAGCGTCTCGCCCACAGCCGGCGCCGTAACCATCGTGACCGTGCCGCCGCCAGCATCCCCGACCCCCGACACCGTGTAATGAGTGGTGATGGTCTGGACCGCATCGACACCCGCCGAAGACTGCAGGATGACCGTCAAGTCCCCCTCGTCCTGAATTCGGAACGTGTAGTCGAAGGCCACGGTCAGGCCGTTGCCGTCGTAGGCCACTCGTCGGTTCTGGCTTTGGATCGTCATTTCACATGGCCGTTTCTCCGTCTCTCCCCTGATTCCGTTTCTAGTTGCCGAAGAGGTTCAATCGCTGCGGACCGAAGTTCCGATCCTGCCGCTCGTCTGCCCGCACTTCGAGTTCCGCCCGCAGGTCCGGGAACTTCTCGACGAGGTGCCGCCGTGCCTGCTTCCGGTACTCGTCCGTGATCGACTGGATGCAGTGCGCCCGGTCCCCCTCTGCGCCTTCCGTGCCAGCTTCGTAGATCCCGGAAAACGGATGATTGCCTTGCACGATCGCGTCAAGCTCCTCGCGCAGTCCGCCGCCCTGACTCACGAACCCGATCGACTTGACGATGACGGGTGCCCCCTCGACCGTTTCTTTCATGGCGTTGCCCGACAGCCGAACGTACTCGGTGTAGATGTGCGGGAATGCCTTCAGGTTGACGTTGATACCGTCGAAGCTCGTCGAACGCGGAGGCTTGCCGAGGCTCTTCCCGAGGCTGTCGAGTTCTACGTCGATCGGCGCCACGTCCTGATTCGCGGAGTAGATCGGCATGGTCAGGTCGTAGACGCTGCCGAGACCGGAATCGCGCGAAAGCTCCCGGCCCCATACATCGAGCTTCGGTTCGAGCGCCATCGAGGCCAGCGGGATCTTCGCCGTCACAGCCTCCCACCACGTGTTCACCTCGCGGAAGGTCGGGTCGATCGTGCGGGCCACCTGGGCGATCCCGGTCGGAACGGGCGAAGAAACGAGCCGCTCGAGGTAGCCTTCCGAAGCGCGGGCGGGGTTGCTCATCGCGTCGAAGAAGTCGGACACGCCGCTCATGTAGTTCGCGGTCGTGAACTGCGACCCGATCGCCATGATCGCCGCAGCCGCGATGTCCTGCCCATCCTTGTCGTATGCCTCGAAGTCGTCGGAGGACAGGATCTCGTAGGTATTGGCCGCCACACCCAGCGAGAACGTGAGCGGGTCGAGGCCGCGGAACGAGAACGTCCGACCACTGCCGTCCGGATCGTCGGTGGGGATACGTAGCGTCATCGAACGCTCGCCAAGCCGGGTGCGCTGCTCCCGCTCTCCAGGCGTCACACTGAGGCCGCGCATGTCGCCCGTGAGATAGCCGTTGGCGGCGAGATCGAACGAGGCGGCAAGGAACATCGACCCGAGCCCGGTCTTCGCGAGTGCGATGTCGGCACGCGCCCCGCCGGCCAGCATATCGGCTCGCCACTTCTTCGACAGTGGGGCCAGCGGGAGCCGCTCGATCGACTCGACCATGATGTTGTACGGAGTCCGCGAGAAGGGAAGCAGGATCTTCCCGAGGACCGGAGCCTGCGCGACACCTCGAGCGGCACGCCAGAAGCCCGTATCCTGCGGGACCGCCGTGAATGTCGCTTCCTGCGCCTGCCGCATCGCCATGAGCTTCATGGCCTCGTCCGGGTCCGAAAGCAGCGTCGCTAAACGGTCGGCCCCCTGCGCCTTCGTAATCGTCCCTTCTGCAATCTCCTGCTGGACCCGACGATGCGCCTGGGCCGCAATCTCGGCCCGGTAGTTGGCCGTCTTGAACACTTCGTCCGCCACACCGAGCCCGCGGGTCGGGATCTGGGTGGCAGCGTCCAGATAGTCGAGCGCCTTCCCCCACGCGCTGTCCGGATCCACTCGGAGCTTCTCCGCCGAGAAGGCCCCCAGCATCCGGGAGTCAACCTTGCCGATCCCGAACCCCGAGTCACCGGTCCGCATCGCATCGGCCACCGTGCCCGCGATGCGACCCTGTGCCTCGGCCGCCTCCCGCGAGAGCTTCGAGATCCGGAACGCATCACGAGCGCCCTGCACCATGCCGAAGGCCATCGCCGAAGCTTCACCGTCAGCGACCCGGGCGTCGCCCAGCATCCGGCCCAGCGAATTGGCCGCTTTCCGCTCCATGATGTGCAGGATCGACATACCGGTGTTTCCGATCCCGTTCCGCGCGTGAGTGTGCGGGCTCGAGAGCAGCGCTGCGTAGTACAGCTGCCGGATCATGTCCGAAGCGTTCGTGGCGTACCTCTCGAGCTTGCCCATACGCCCCGCCGCGTAGACGAAGGCATCGGCGGCCGTCGTCCGGCCCATCGCGTTCATGGTCGTGAGGCCCTCGGCGATCCGCTTCGTCGCGGGGTCGAGATCTACCTGGCGCATGAGATCGTCGAGGCCCGCAGAGAACTCGGCCATGCCCCCGGCCGGGATACGCCACGACTGCAGAGCGCGCGCCGTCTCCGTCCGGGCTGCGATCACCTGCTCCTGAATCGTGGCGTGCACGGCCAGCATCTTGCGGAATGCGGTCTGCTCAGCGACCCCGCCACCCGACTGGACGCGCTGCGCCATCTCGAGCGTCTTCTCACTCGAAGCCGTCCAGAGGCGACGCACGGCCAGCGACTGCTCGGCGTTGAGCGGTGACGGCGTGTTCGACTTCCGCCGATCCAGAAGGATCTGCCAGGCGTCCTCCTGATCGGCTAGCTGCTCGGTGAGTTCGTTCGACTGTACGCCACGACGCGCCGAGTTGATCGCCGGAGCGTCAGCGTCGGCAATGTCCTGGATCAGCTGCTTCACGTCATCTCCGGAGTCGATGCGGCTCCAGTTGATGAACACGTCATCGCCCGCTTCGACCCCTTCGGACGCAGCGTCCCCCATCGCCAACAGGCGAGCATCGTCCGGATCGCCCAACAGCTGCTTGAACTGCTCACGGGATGTCTCGACAATCTGCTCGGTGCGGGCCACGTCGTCAGCGATTTGATCCAGCTGCCCCACTGTCTTGTGAGCGTGCCGGACATTCCGCAGCATGAACATCGCGCCATCGACGGCCGTCCCGATCCCGGCGTCGAGCAAGCCGTTGCGGAGCTTGTTCAGGAGTTCCGGGTCCTCGGCATCCGAGTCGAGGAACTCCGTAACGGGCCCCTCGAGCGACGGGAATGCGTCCACGAGGTGATTCACCGGGTTGTCCATGCCCTCGAACCCGGAGAATGTGCTTAGAGCACCACGGAGCGTCGCGTTCGTCGCCATCGCTGCGCGAGTCGTGCCCTGCAAGGCCCCGAGGCCCTTGAACGCCTTCCCGAGACCGATGTAGTTGGCAGCGAACTGGCCGATGCCACGCGCCATCCCGCCGCGCTCCTTGTCCCCGATGTCGGGCAGCAGGCCACCGAAGTCATCCGTGGCGTGGAGCTCGTCTGCGTCCGTCGTGAACCGGAGCCCGCCATCCTCGTCGATGATGAGCCCAGGGATTCCGAGACTCTCCATGAGGAACTTGTTGCCGCCCTCGGAGAGCTTCCGGAGCGTGTTGAAATCCTCGTCGAAGGCATCGAGTGCGCCGCCCATGAATTCCAGCGGGCTCACATGCGTCGCGAACCGCTGCAGGACGCTACGGTCATCCGTCGGGAGTTCCTCTTCGCCTTCGGACTCCGCGGCGCCAGCAGCCCCCTCGGCCGGCGCAGCCGCTTCCTTGGGCTGGGCAAGCGACTGCAGGTAGGCCATCTCGGACTCGCGCTCACGTCGAGACCGGGCCAACTGGTACGCCTCGTCCGGCGACACCTCGGGGCTTGTGATGCGCTCGTCTTCCGCCATCACTCTCCGCCCTCGTTCTGCGCTGCCTGACGCGCGCCCTTGGCGTTCACCGACTCCTCGAGTCGCCGGAGACGCCGCGTCTCAATCGAAGCTTCCACTGGGTCAATCTCGCCCGACTGGACGCGCTCGATGATCGCCTGCGCCGTCGCCTGGATGTCCGGCTTCGTCACTGTCCCGACGAGCGACGAGGGTGCCATCTGATAGATCGGGTCATCCGCACGAGACAACATCGCGGACTCGACCTGGCGCCGGGCGAACTCGTAGCTCTCATCCAGCGAGGGTGCGTCGCCAAGCTCCTCGGACCGGCGCACGTACCACTCCGTAAACGCGCGCTGCGCCTCGCGAGACTTCGCCTTGTCCCCGGGACCGACGAGGAAGTGCCCAGCGATGTCGCTGTGGATCATCTCCGTGAATTCACCGATGCGCGTGTCCTCGTAGAGACTGAGCAGCGACCCGTAGTCGCCCTTCGTGATCTGACCACGGAAGAAGGCACGACGGGCCTGCTCCTCGAACGGCGCGTCATCCATGTTCGGGTCGTCGATCGTGGCGAGCACGCGCAACTCGTCCCAGACCTGGGGATCGCTCTGCGTCGCGACGAACTTCCCACCCGAGCGGGCCGTAGCGAGAAGACTCTCCATCTCGGTCGGCGTCCACACGTCGGCGAAGTCGAGCACGTCCTGCTCGGTGAAGCCGTTTCCGAACGCCTTCTCGATCAATGCTTTCTGGGCCGAGTCCGCTCGCAGCTTCTGGGCCTTCCGGTCGTAGGCTTCCTGCCTCCGCGCCTCCGAAAGTTCGGCGTTCACGCGGGTTCGCATCGCGACCATCATGTGCCCGCGCCACACCTGCCGCTCCTCTTCCGAGCCCACGAATTCGCCAGAGTCGAGGAACTCGATCCCTGCTGCCGGGTCGTCGTTCTGGAAGCGACGAAGCACCCCACCCATCGCCCGAGTCGAGAATTCCCGGGTCAGCTTGTCCACGTCGGCGTCACCGATCAAACCGGATTCCCGGGCCTCGTCGATCGCCAGCGTCCCCCGAACCAGCGCCATCGCCCGATCGTCCGGAGCCTCCGACGTAGCCAGCTCGTCCGCGTGCAGTCGAAGCACTTCGTCGAGATCGTTCTGCCCGTCTTCGATCTGACGCATCCGGATAGAATGCCGGAACTGGCTCTCGATCTGGTCGCCCGTCACCGAAGCCTGCGCATCGTAGATACCGCGCGAGCCCTTCCGGAATCGGTCCTGCAGCCGTCGCCGCTCGGTCTGGAATCGCTCCTCAGCGCCCTCAAGATCCTGCGTGAGCGACATCTGCCGCGCCGTGTCCTGCAGGGCCACCCGGTACTCGGCGGCGCTCCTGCGGGCCTTCATGGCGCTCCAGGCGGCAGGGATCTCGCCCGCCTGCTGGACCTGACGGCCCAGCTGCCGCGTCGCCGCAGCCTCCTGCCCGCCGAACTCCGCGGCCGACGCACGCGGCCCCTGAACCGGCCCGGCAGGCTGATTGATGAGCAGGTTAGGCATAGTGGTTCACCGCCAACGCCCCAATGCGCCCCGCTCCGCCCACGACCTCGCTCGCCACCCCCAGGCGCGCCGCGTTCTCCGCCGACTTCCCCCTCATGCGCTGCAACTCGGACTGCACCATGCCCGAGAACCGGAGATTCTCGGCCTGGAGGTCGGCCTGGTAGCGGTTGTTCTCCATGACCTCGAGCGGCGAGCCCGAGAGCCGCACGCCCGACTTCGCTACCCGCGTGATGTTGGACGACTCCATGCGGCGCTGTTCCGCGTGGAACTGCTCCAGCCGACCCATCGTCTCACGGCGGATCTGCTCGGCGTTGAACCGGGCCGCCCGCGCCTCCGCCTTCCCCTGACGGTGAGCCCCGACCGCAGACGTGACCGTCCCGCTCGCCATCAGACCCAGCGCAACCGGCATCGCGAAGGCACCCATCTAGATCGCCTCCGTCTGCAGCTGAGGCATCACAGAAACGAGCGTGCAGGGCAGCGGGTAGACGTGAGAGAGCGCGACGCGCCCCGCCTGGTCCCAGCCCCCGGGCATCGCCAGAGACGGCGTGTCACCCGAATACAGCGGCACGGGCGAATCCATGAGATCCGACGTGTCCCGCATGTGCCACTCTTCCATCGTCGTGAAGTCGATCCCGAAGCGGAGCCCCTCACCGAGCTCGTTCACGCGGACCACGACACGAGACAAGCGCTTGCGCTTGCCCATCGCCGTGCCGTCCGCGGCCCCCGCCTCGAGTCGCATCGTCTGCAGCTGGGCATCGGGCATTGCGAGACCGACCTGGGCCACGCTCACCGCGGGGGAGACCGTGATCTGACCGCTCGAGACGGTGGCATCGTCGAGCACGATCCCGTCACCCAGGACCTTCACCGTCTCGCCCTCGAGGTGGTCGAGCCCCGTCAGCGTGGTCGTGGCCGACCCGTCGTAGGTGAGCCCTGAATCGACGAAGAATGCGTCCTCGGTCGCCATCTCCTCGAACGGCTTCTCGAGGAATTCGACGTAGCGGACCGTGCCGCCGTCGATCGTCCGAGACACGATCGCCCACAGCTGATCCTGATCGCCGTCAGGGTGGGGCACGACCGCCACAGACTCGACCTTCGCGTCCGTGCCGCCCAGCGTGTGCTTCGCCCAGGCCAGCACGTCCTCGTCCCGGATGTACGTCAGGCTCGCCAGGGAGCCGTCAGAGAGCACGCACCACAGCATCCGGAACGGGGATGCCTGATAGGCCATCTGCGTCACAGAGGGCTGCAGGATGTCGTAGGACATCTGGGTCAGGTCCGGCGCCGTGAGCCGCGAGTAGCCCGAGGGGTCGGTCGTGTAGATCAACTCGTGGAGCTTCGACCCCGACCGCTGCACGAAGAGCGTGGCAGAGTCGACCGTCACCGGCTGCACGTTCTCTGCCGACCCGTAGAACGAGCGGCGCCGCACCCGGATGTTCGCGGGCGTGATCGCCTGATCGGCGTTTCCGGCGTCGGCCGTGAACTCGCCGCCCTTGGTTCCGATCAGAAGCACGTCTTCGCCCGTCATCCACGAGATCGAGTTGATCCGATCGGACGCCAACGTGAAGACGAGCGCCGAATCGTCCTCGTCGGGCACGGTCTGGAAGTTCTCGTAGTCGCCCGTCCTCGAAGCCCACATCGTCTGCGGGTCCTTCGATGTGCCCCCGAACCACAGCCGGTCCTCGTAGAACGCGACAGCCTGCGGGTAGCCGTACTCCTCGTTCCAAGCGCCCACGTTCCACCGCGGCGTCGCGGAGGCGTCGAATCCGTTCGTGTGCGTCGTCTTCGAGGGGTTCGTCTCGGAGGCCGCATACGGGAAGTCGACCACCACGGTCACGGTGCAGGAGAGCCCATCGGAAGCGACGGCGGTAATCTCGGCGTATCCCGCGCCCTTGTTGTAGAACTGCCACGAATTCGTCTTGTCGAGGATCGCGCCGTCTGAGACCTTGTCGTGGGTAGGCGGATCGTCTCCGGTCGCCGCCGAAGGCGTGGCCGTGATCGAGTAGACGTTCTGCTCCCAATAGACCTGATCGCCCGCCGTCGCCGTGCCGATACGGGCGTCGATGTTCCCGGCCACGTTCTGCGCCGCCTGCCACTTCGGGACGAACTTCGCCGGCGGGTCGTAGATGCGGACGTAGCTGCCCACGAGATCGGCCGTGAACTCGAAGTTGGTACTCAGGAGCTTCTCGACGAGGCCGCCCGTACCCGCCGAGCCCGGCGCACTCGTCCCGTCGAGGGAGAACGTCGTCGCGCCCGTCACGGTGATGACGTAGTGCTGCGCGTTGAGGCTCGTCGCCGTCGCCACGCCGTCGATCCACACCGTATCGCCCGACGAGTAGCCGTGACTACCCGAAGTCGTGACGACCACGGGGGTCGCGTTCGAGGTGCCTGAGATCGTCACCGCATCGGCCGTCCGGCCCCGCAACGCGAACTGCTTCCCGCTGCCCGTGTTCTCCTCGATCATCACGAGCAGGTCGTCGTCGGCGTTCTCCTCGCGGAACGCGGGCCAGTCGAACTCGATCTCGGTGCAGGTCCACGACGTATCCGACGTGCGACTGATCTTGTGCGGCGGGTGGTTGGCGTGGGCCAGGTAGATCACGTCGGCCGTCTGGACGAACGAGATCGCCGCCAACTCGTCTTCGAGCCACGGCAGAGAATTGCCCCCAGCGCCGTCGGTGATCTCGTAGGGGCTCATGCCGCTGAGGACGACCCCTGAGTCCTTGTAGACCCGCATGTAGCCCTCACCGAGTTCCAGCACATACGCCTGCTCACGCGAGAACTCGAACGGGATCAGCCGGACCTTCTCGGTCGAATCCTTCACCTCGGCCACAAACCGGAACCCGCTGCGCTTCACCGCAGGCCCCTGATAGGTAGGGATGAAGTTCGTGAGGACGTTGCAGCCCATCGCGTAGCGCGCGAGATCGCTGCGCCCCTGCAGGCGCGGTCCGAGCTTGCCGCCGTTGAACCCGTACTGGATCGGTGACGCCTTGGGCATCTACAGCCTCGCCGTGATCCAGTCGTCTTCCTCGAACTCGGCCGGGGAGCCCTCTTCCCCGTCCGAAGCCCGAGCGTCCATGACGACCTGTTCGTATTCGGCAAGCAGAAGCTCGCGCTTGGAACGGGAGTTCGTGACCCGCTCGCAGACTTCAGCTGCAAGCCGCAGGGCCATCGCCTCCGTCAGCGCGCCGTCGTACTTCTCGGTGTCGGTCTCGTCCTTGACGTACCGGATCGAGAGTTCCCCGGTGCCATCCGTGAGGATCTGGCCGTTCTCGACGCGCCAGTCGTAGGTCGTGTCGACCTCGAGCACGCGGATACAGTTGGCGGGGACCTGATAGGCCGTATCGAACCCCCACGAGGGGGAAGCCGAGAGGGCCGCCAGCTTCGTGCGCACGGTGGCCGCGTTCCACGAGTGGGAGCGGAGCACTTCCTTGCGGACGAAGGGCCACGCCGCATTCACAGCCCGAGCACGCAGCGTGTCGTCGGTGAGGGAGATGATCGGCTCATCCCCGAGCCGGTTCATGAGCGCCTGATTGGCGATCTCGACGACCGATGCCATGCGCGCTCCTGTAGTGCCCTAAGACCGGGACACCGCCGCCCTGACGATGCCCCGGCCCTCTGAGCCGAATCGGGGAGAGACGGCTTAGTTCCCGGCGAACTCGCGAAGGATCTCGAGCTTGGCCTTCTCGAGAAGGGCGAGGACCGTGGCCGAGTCGTTGTCGTCGTTCCATCCGACGACCACGCCATTCGCGCCGAACGATCCCGTCTGCGAGGTCGTGAGCACCAGGTCGCCCACGGTCGCCGTCGTCTGCTGAGAAGCCATGCCGTTCCTCCTAGTCGCCCGCGACGTAGCTGACCGCGAAGACCATCTCGGTCGCCGCGTCTACCGTGGTCGAAGGCGTCGCCGTGATCGCGAACGTGAGCCCCGGGTCCTCGGTGTACGAGGCCGCGCCGAGCGCCGCGAGGACCCACAGCGCCTTGCCGCGGTCCATCACGTCGTCACAGGTGCCCGCCTCGTCGAACACGCTGGTCTGCGCATCCCACGCCAGCGCCGAAGCGACCGACTGCGCCGAAGCGAAGAGGTCGGCGTCGATCACCGTGAGCGTGGTCGCCCCATCCCGGAACTCGACCGAGTGCAGACCGATGTTCAGAGCGCCCGCCGTCGCCGCACCGTCCGTGGCGAGCACGATGTCCACGAGGTGATCGCTCGACTTGAAGTAGCCGAGAACGAGCACGTCCGTGGTCGCAGGCGTTCCGTCGTAGGCGGAGATGGTCGTCCGCACACGCGCGTGAGCCGGGGACCGAGTGCTCTGTTCGAGGGCGCCGGCACCGCCGACTGCCGAACCGTAAAGAGTGGCCATTTCGTTTCTCCTGGGGCACGACACCGCGCCCCGTGTCTCGAGAAGCAGCCCCCAACGACTCCGCTAGGGGCTGCCACTCAAGGAATCGCTACTCGGAGCAGAGGATCTCCACGATCTTCTTTTCCTCGACGCGCGTCGCGCCGAACGTCCCGCAGGTGTAGACCTGCGTCGCGTACGACTTGTCCGCGCGCTCCTCGATCCGACCCATGATCGGACCGAAGACACCCAGGGCCATGCCCGACTCCGCCCACGCGGGGCAGCGTCGATTGGCCGAACCGTCGACTCCGAGCCGCTCGGTCTGGATGAAGTTGAACCCCATGAAGGAGCTGATCTTCCCGTCCACGAGCGTCGGCGTGGTGTTGTAGTCGAGACTCGTGGCCTGGGTCTCGCCCAGCAGGTCGTCGTGCTGCTCGGCCGTGAGAGCGACGAAGAGCCGCTCCCGGTCGACATCGACTTCGGCCGCCATGAGCGCCTTCTTCGCACTTCGCAGCTTCGCGATCGTCATGCCGGTCGAGCCGGACGCCACTTGATGGGCCGCATTCGCCGAAACGAACGTGGTCCAGTCCGTGGTCGTGCCCGCATCCTCGCCCGTCTTCGTCGTGTCCGAGAAGAAGGCGGCGATGATCTCGTCATCCATCGCGCGGTTCATGGCCGCCGCAGCGTTGCGCGCATACGGCGACTGGAACGATGCGATCGTGCGGATCTCGTCCTGCTTGTCGATCAGGTCCGCCCATTCGTAGTCGACCGGATACACCCAGCGGGTGTCGTGCGGCGTGTTGATGAGCGGGGTGTCGGCGTGCCGCGTGGTGCGCTTCTGCGCCACGACGGGGCCGAGCTGGTGGACGACCTGGGCGACCTTGCCCGTGTAGGTCTTGGCCATGACCGCGCCACGAAAGCGGCTCGGTTCCTGCTGCGAGAGCAGGTTCACCTGGGAGCTGAACTCCTCGGTGAAGGAAGTCGGGATCTGAGTAGACACCGTTCACCTCGTAAGTAGTTGGAAAACCGTTGGGGTCTCGGCTTGGCCACCTACGAGGTGGGACCGAATCGTGTTCAAGCGATTCGCTGGTCCGGGGCGCTTATCGGGACGAGGACCGCGTTGCGGTTTGGCTCATCCCCCACTGCGCCGAGTGGATTAGCAGCTGTCTCGAAAATCTACGGATCGCGGGATGTACCGCCACCGCTTTCTAACTAGCGCCCCTTCGCGCTCAGGTCGTGGAAGCGATCCCATCGACGCTGGAGTTCCCGGCGGGCCATCTCTCCTGCCGCGTCGGTCTTCTTCAGCGCCTCGAAGTTCTGCGCCTGGTAGAGCTCGGCTTCGTACTTGGCCTCCGCCGACGACGCTGCGAACCCACCCGTATCGGGAGCACGACCGTCATCGCCACGACTCGACTCCCCGACGAACTTCCCGAACTTCATGCCGGCGTCGAGCAGCTGCTTGATGGCCGATCCGTCGTCCGAGAGCGCCAGCGCGATCTTGTCGATGGCGTCGGTGTCCAGGCCCAGGGCCTCGAGTCCGCGGCGCGACAGGACGCGGTTGGCTTCGAGGTCGGCCCCCTGATCCTTCTCCCACTGCTTCGCGTGGGTGCTCATGTGCTCCACACGCTCCGCCTCGGCCAACGCAGCCTGTTCCGCCTGCGCCTCCTGGGAACTCGTCAACAGCGCACCCGTGGCCTCCACGAGCTTCCGATGCTGCTCGGGGGTGGCCGCGATCTTGTGCGAGATGTGCTCGGCGATGAGCGCACCGTCGATCGGCTGATCTCCGACCATCACCTCTGGCGACTCGTAGCCCGAGGGATCGCCAGGGACGCCCAGCTTGTGCAGCATCTCGAGCGTCTGAGCCTCGTTCCCCTCGTCGGGGAGCCGCACGAGACGATCGGCGTTCACGCCCCGAAGGCGCTCCATGTTCCGGTACGCCTTCGCTACCTCCTGCAGCGGGTTCTTCCCTTCACCGTCCCACTTCCGGCTCTCGATCAGACCGATTGTGTCCGAGTCGAGCCCATCACGCCACGAGGCAGCCTCCGTGACCTGGACCTCACCGCCGCTGCCACTGTCGCCGCCGAGGACCGACGCGGCCGCACCACCTTCACCACCTGCCGGAGTCTCGATCGCTTCACTCATTCCATGCTCTCCCCTAGATTCAGCCGCTCTCGCAGCGTCAGGATGTCGTTCCGCCGGATGCTCGACATGTCAACGAGCACCCAGAACAGCTCCCTGCGGCCCTTGTCAGCCGCGAGATCCGCCGGATCATTGGAGTCGGGCACCTCGAAGATCCCCGCCTCGTTCGCAAGCCACGCCAGCGCCAGGTCGGCCCTCGGCGTCTCGCGCCACTCCTTCACCGCCAGCGCGATTTCGTCAGGATGCGCGTTGCACCACTCCTGAAACCGCTCCGCCTCGGTCAAGCGGCCACCTCCGACAGGTCACGCACGGCCCCCGCGATCGGCTGAGCCTGCTGCGCCACCTGCTCCATCTGGGCAGCCTGAGCCTCGGCAGCGCGAAGCTCCTCCATCTCGTCGTCGGTCCGCATGACCTCGGTCGAAACGCCGAACTTCTCGCCGTAGTGTTCGACCACGGCATCCGGATCGAACTTGCGCAGGATCGACGGATCGCCCTCTACGAGCGGTTGGATCAGCTGCATGAGACGGGCGAACGCTGCGCCCTCCTCGGTCTCCTGCATCCGGGTCGCGTCGCTCTCGTACTCGATCTCGTACTCGCCCTTGGCTTCGATCAGCGCACCCGGGAGAGGCGGTAGGAGGTTCTGCCGCATGGCGATGTTCAGCTCCCGCTCGATCAGCGGACCGAGCAGTTCCGACTGCTGCCGCCCGATGATGGGCGCGAGCAGCTGGCCCTTCTCCTTCGTCCGCTCCAGCACCTCGGTCGCCGTCATCTCGACCCGATCGGTGACGAGGATCTCCCACAGGTTGTTCAGGAAGACCTCGCGCACGAGAGACCGCTTCTGCTCCATCATCTCGAGCGTCAGGTCGAGCCGGGCACCCGTCTGGAGCGGCTGGATCATCGGACGGCCGTCGGGGTTCACTCCGCCGTAGTTGATGCCCCCGGGCTGCAGTCGGATCTTCTTCGAGCCGCGCCCGATCTTTCCGTCATGAGCCACGAGAAGCGGCGGATCGGCCACCTTGTGACCGGCCCGGATGAAGGTCTTCTCCATCTCCTGAAGCATCTGGATGTCGGGGAGCACGAGCATCGCCGGGCCGCGGCCGTACATCTCGGCGGGGCTCACCGTGTACCGGGTCCAGATGTAAGGCAGTTCGTGGAAACCGCCCTTGTCTCCGATCACGGTCTCGTCCATGACGCACACGTCGTACGCCTCGAACCTCTTCTCGCGCGGGTCCTCGCTGTTCGGGTCGGCGTTCTCGTTGGGACGAACGACGTGCAGGTACTTGTGCTTCTCGAACGGGTTGTCGCCCAGGGCGTCCCGCGCGCACTTCGGGGCATCGTCGCCCCACTTCTGCACGGCCGCCTTCGCCGTCAGCTCGTACTCGTAGTAGACCGTGTCGACGATGTCCTCGAAGTTCGTCTCGATCCACGCCTGACCGATGTGCGTGTAGCGGTAGCGAGTGCCGCCCGTGGGCCGCTCATCCACGAAGAGGCAGCCGTTCCCGGTATCGCCGAGGCTGGAGTAGACCTCGTGCATCTGCCCATAGAAGCGCGCCTTCGGACTGCTGCGGAGCTTGAAGAGCATCCCACTCGCCTGCTCGAACCAGTCCCGGACCTCGGCGTCCTCGTTCAACGCCTCGTCGGAAGCGCGAAGGTTGTGCCACTCCTGGTTCCGGGGCGTCAGCAGCGCCTCCATGATGGCCGTGAACCGCTCCCGAGCGACCACCGCCGTCTGGTCGTAGACCTTCTCGGTGCGCCGCTCTCCGGGACTCGCCTTCTCAACGTAGTCGCCGCCGTGCGGGTTGGTCAGGTCCTTCACGTCCTGCCAGATCGTGTCGAAGTTCATCCGACCCGACTTCAGGATGGCGAGGCGTGCGACAAGATCCTCTCCGATTGCCATCACGCACCCCCGCCAAGCGTGCGCTTCGCGACGCTGCCACCACCGCCGCCACCCAGGCTATTGCCCGACCGGCGCCCCTGGTTCGAGAGGATGTTGGCTGCGATGCCCGGTGGGCGACGCGCGGCAGTCTTGTCGAGGTTGGGCTTCTTCGGGATCGTGGGGCCGCCGGGAGTGGGCGTCAGGCCGAGTGTGAGACCGGTCGATGCTCCGCCTACGAGGAGAGCGGGAGCGAGCGACTGGAGGGCTGTGGTTGTGGCTGCGCCCGCTCCAGCGCCCGCCGCGCCGGCAGTACCAGCACCGGCAGCCGTCACGCCAGCGCCAGCCGCCGCGGTCTGACCCGCAGCAGCAGCCGACAGGGCCGATCCTGCGGTGCCGACAGCCGTCCCAGCTGTGGCCGCCGCGCCTGAGGTAGCTGCAGCCCCCGTCGCCGCGCCAGCCGTCGCGGCTCCCGTAGCACCGGCGCCCGCCGTCCCCGCGAGTCCACCCGTAACCGCCCCAATGATGAGTTCGCCGATTCCACCCACTAGGCAGCCTCCAACGGCTTCACGCGGCCGTACTCGGTCTCTCCCCAGTTGAGTCTGCGTAGGTAGTCGTCCGACTGCTCCGAGCCCTCACAGCGCACGAAGCCCAAGGCGTCGGCCCCGGCATCCCGCGCGTACTGCTCGATGAAGCGCAGCCACGGACGCACAGGCCACCGCTTGCGAGCCTCGGGCTCCACAGCGATGTGCACGAAGTAGATCGGGACTTCGGCGTAGTGCTCGAACCAGAACACCACCGAGGGGCCGAGACGGAACCAGTCGGCCTCGGCTACCTCGCGAGGCTGGACCGAGCGCGGGAACCCCCACGCCTCCGCATCGGAGACCGCTCGTGCGATCTCGGCGCCTCCGTCGAGGCGCTTGAACAGACTCTCACCCACACCGGAAGGATGGGCGGGACCGTCTGTATCGCAAGCACAATCTAGCGGCGGCGCTTCCCGCTCAGGGTGTAGACCTCTGTGGGGGTCCGGTTCACCCGGTTGCGCCAGGCGGCGACGATCACGCAGACGCACCAGCCGGCGACGAAGGCGGCGAAGAGCTTCACCATGCTCACATGATGGCATATTCCTGCACCGGCGCATCGTCGTCGTAGTCGGCCGGCAGCAGCGCAGCCTGCCCCTCGCCTTCGCCCAGCAGCGCGTACTCGAGCGCCTCGACCGGGTGCGAGTAGACGTTCTTGTCGGGCTCGTCCGTGTACCGCTCGTCGCCCGCCACCTTGAGCCGGCGGAACTGGAACCCCCCCGCGAGGCCCTTGCGGATCATCTTCGCCTTCGGGGACACAAGCAGCGCAGGGCGCCCATCGCCGCAGATCCGGCCGCAAGGGTTCGCCACAGCAGCGCGGCGCAGAATGACCGCATTCGAGGGCGCCGGATCGCAGGGGACACCTGCAGCCTCGAGTACCTGACGGGGCGTGTCCTCGGTCGCCTGCCCGCGCCCCTCACCCGCTGGGTCCGACCACCCGCGGACCTTCGCCCCGGGGTAGTTTGTAGCGATGTACCGCTTGAGCTCCGGCCCGAATACCGCTTGGCTCATGTCGCTGGTCACGAGCTCGTCGATCACGAGAAATCGCCCCCACTGCGGGACGTACTGCACGATGGCTGCAGCCGGCGTCCGCCCGAAGTCGATACCCAGGATCAGCGGCAGCTGCGGGTCGTAGGGAATCTCCTCCTGCGCGACATGCACCGAGTCGATGAACTCGGGATGCACGGGCTTGCCATCGGACACGAAGCCGTACTCGTTCGCGAGATTGATCGCGATCCAGGCATCGGTCTTACCCGCTTGGCCCCGTTCGTAGTAGCCATCGGGCAGGTTGGCGAGGTTCTCGGCGTCGTGGTTCACGTCCCAGATTTCGCGCCCATTGTGATCCTTCGTCCCTGTCCGCTCGAGGCCACCAGGCTGCCGGAAGAATCGCCATCCCTCGGGCCGATCCTCCTCGGCCAGCTTGTAGTACCAGTGGTCCTCGTCCGGCGCGTTCGTGTCGCCGATGATCCCGTGCCACGTCGGCTTCACGCCGCCTGCAGCGAGCGAGGGATACCGGCCATGCCGAAGGTCGGCCATGTCGAGAATCGGCTTCACGAGCTCCTTCGTCTCGTTCAACCAGAATCCGGTCGCCTGCGAGCCGCGCAGCTTCTTCACCGCGTCCTCGCGATCAAGGGCGAGGAAAATCACCTCGGACTTGACCCGCGTCCCATCCTCCATACGGAACGAGACGTGAAACGTGGGCGGCTCGAGGCTGCCCATCTTCATGTTTCCCAGCTGATCGGTGAACACTTCGCGGAAGTCGCGGATCGTGGTCGATGTGAGATCCGGGTAGGTGTTCCGGATGGCGTAGAAGCGCGAGAGCCTGACGCCCTCGTCGTTCGGCTCCTGCTCGTACATCGTCACGAGAAGACGCTGGATGGCCGCGTACGTCTTCCCCGAGCCGAGCGGCCCCATGATGAGGGCGACACGGCTGCGGTCCGCCATGAAGGCGTTAAGCACCGGATACTGCGGCATCCCGATGCGGTACTCGACGCCGCTCACTTCGCCTTCGAGCCGGTCAGGTCGACGATCTTCACCACGTTCTCGGTCTTCACGTCGGCGATGACTTCGTTGGGGATGAGCTTGCCGATCAGGCCTGCGTAGGTCTTCGGATCGTCGCGCTTGAGGCCCAGGAAGAAAGCCTCGGCGCCGTCGCCGGCTTCGAGCGAGGCGCGAAGAGCTTCCTTGACGGCCTTCGTGACTCGATTCACCGAGCCTTTAGGCCGGCCGCCACCGTTCGCCTGACCCTTGACGCTCTTGCCCTTGCCGGTTCTGGTGGGTTGTTTACCCGCCATACGGCTCTACCAGTCGCAGTGTTTCTCGCCGCGATGCTCGTCCATCGCAGCCTTGAGCACGATGCGGGCGGCGTCTTCGACCGGCACGTCGATGTAGGAGAGCGCCTGCACTTGGGCCACGCGCTTCTCGCCGGTGAAGCGGCTCTCGTCGTAGACCCGCAGGTCTCGCGGGATCTGAGCGCCGTTGGCTCTGGCGACGAGGATGCCGTGCCACGCTTCGGGCCGCTTGTCCGCGCTGGGGACCTTGAACCCGATGAATTCGCGAAGGGTCTGCGTGACCGGCTTGGTCTCGCTCTCGACCTTTCGCGCTGCTCGCTTCTTCCGTGCCGCCATAGAATGCTCTCCCTGAGTCTCGGAGAGGATTCCCGGCTTGGGCTGTATCGCAAACACAATCAGGAGACAGGGCGATTTCCCTGGGCTGCCCACTTGAGCGCGGCGCAGTGAGCGCAGACTCGCAGGTCGGGCTGATCGGCGCGCTTTCGGTGGGTCCACTTCCAGAACGAGAACGGGGCGTCGCACTCTCGGCAGCGGACGTGGACCTCGTAGCGTTCGTTCTGGGTGTTGCTCCCCACCGCCGAGCCGTTGACTCGCTTGTGCTCCGTCCCTCGATCCGGTCCCTTGTAGCGCGCTGCCACTAGCTCTCCCCCTGCCCCATGAGCCGGGCGAAGATCGAGGGCACGGTGGGCGCCGGGGGCTCGGGCTCTCCCATCGCCTCGTGAACGGGAACACCGGCTCGATCGACCCTGGCGAGGATCTCGCCCACTTCGCGAAACCGCTCGAGCGAGTCGGTCTCGTAGTTGAGCAGGATAGTTCTAGCCATCAGAGTCCTCCCTGATCTTCCACGCTCGATCCATGAGCCAGATGGTCTTCCCTGCGTCCACGGAATCTCCCGTCTCCACATTTCGCCAGAACGTGCCGCCCTCGATCTCTTCGACGTAGGCGACCATCTTCCGCTCCCAGAAGCCAGTGCGCTCCCGAACCTTGATGACCAGCCGCCCCTTGTGGTCGTACTCGTGCCAGAATTCGCGCACCATCACGCCTCCCTCCGCGTCCCGATCTCGACGCCGCCTCTCTGCTGCTCCCAGCCGTCCTGTGTGGCCCTCGAGACATTCGTGCGGTCGAGCCACGGGAGTACCCGCTGAAGCTCTCCTACGAGCGCCTGTGCCTGCTCCGCGTCGATCACATCGACTCCGCCCGCCTGGAGCACGCGGCGTCCATCGGGGAGCTCGACGCAAAGCATGACGCCGGCCTGTCCGCCGAGGTGGATGTGATGCGGGGTCTTCACTCGCACTCCTCCACGCGAATGCGCACATGGCCTTCGCCGCGCTTCGCTTTGACCCAGCGGTAGACGGGAGCTCCGCCCTCATAGTTGCTGGGCTTGTCATCGGCTAGGACACCGCACCGAACAAGTCCGTCCTCGAGATGCTTCATGCCACTCACCAGATTTCCGAAATCAGGCTCCGTTGTGCTGTGCCTCTCGTAGGTGACTCTCGCTAACTGCAACGGCTCAGGCGGCTCAGCCCCAACGCACACGGCCGCAACGCGCTTGTACCACCGTTTCGCAGCCGCCTGTCGTGCGCGCCAATGTGACTTCCCTGCCGACACTTGAGAGTCGGGAAGGCCGGGGATCTCGATCGTGAGTTCGTAGAGCTTCGCCATCAGATATGCGTCCATGACTTCCGGTGATGGATTCGCCAGATAAGCTGCGGAGTCACCCCATAGTCCCGAGCAACTGCACTCAGGGACTCTCCGTCTCCGGTGCGCTCACGGATCTCCAACACGTCCGACTCTTCCAGCTTCGCGCCACCATGCCGGGAACCTTGGAGTTTGATCTCAGGCCACTCGATTCCTTCGACAACACCAACGCCGGAAGGCATCGGAACGCGAGCCCATATCTCGCCACGGAGCAAAGCGCGCACGTTGACAGGATCGACGCCGAGGCATCGAGAAATCGAAGGAACCGGCCGTCCAACCGCAGCCTGATAGCGTGCGTCGATCACGTCACGCTCCGACACCTTTGCCCGCCCATGACTCTCGCCTCTAGGCAGACGATCTCGCTCCATCGCATCGCGCGAGTTATCCGCCGGCGTGCCTTTCAGGAGGTGGCGCGGATTGGCACATGGTGGGTTATCGCATGTGTGCCGAACGAGTTCGTCGGTAGACAGCGACCCCTTAAACAGGACGTAGGCGATACGATGTGCCTTGAGCGTTCTGTCAACCCCATCCATTCGCAGATGCACCCGACCGTAGCCTGACGTGAAGCGGGAACCGGGCCACTCCCAGCACTCGTCCTGCGAGAATGTCGCAGGGAAGCGGTCGCGAAATCGCTCTACGTGCTCCTTCGTGAACTCAACAGCACGCATCACGCCCCCTCCCGCGCCCGCTTGGCGCGATACCGCTCGACTGCGCGGCGCACCGTCGATTCGTCGACGCCGAGAAGCGTGCCGATCGTCCTCCACGCACTCCCCGCGTCACGAAGTCCGATCGCGCTCTCAAGCGCCTCGTCCGTCAGCTTGCGATTGCCCGGCCGACGCGACGCCAGCTCTTCTCGAATGCTCAAAACGTCCGCTCCTTCGCTTCGGCGATCGCCAGCTCGATCCGCTCGAGCAAGCCGCCGAGAATCTCGATCCGCGCATCGTTCAGCCACTTCGTCGAGGGCTCGCCCAGGAAGTCGTCGACCATGCGCATCAAGCGGTCGGCGCGGCGCTCAATGGCGTCACTCCTCTTCGTCGTCACGGACCACCCGGAGACTCGGCCACCCGACTTTCGACCTGGCGTAGTCCATCGCTGCCGCCCCCATGATCCCCCTGGCCCATTCGTCTACTGCCGGCTTCGCCAGCAAGTTCGAGTAGTACAGAATCCGTCTTTCGTGAAAGTCCATTGCTTTCCGCTCCTATCCGCTGCGCTCCCATCCGTTCCCTGCCGGTCCGATCACATGCCGTCCGATCCGCTCCATTCCTCTCCTCTCCGCTCCGTTGCCCTCCCCTGCCATCCTTTCCTCTGCCGTCCAGTCCTCTCCTCTCCGCTCCTATCCAGTCCGATCGGTTAGTCCGTCGCACTCTCGGCGATGAATGCCTGCTTCGCCTCGGCCAATTGCTTCCGAGATTCACGACGCCCCTTCTCGGCAAACATCGCGATCATCGTCGCTTTCCGACTCCGAGACTCTGAGAGCCGCCGCTCGGCATCCGTAAAGTCCGAACGATCAACGCGAAGCGTGCGAGCAGCTGTCCTCTTGAGTCTGCTCACCGATTTGTCGGTCTGGCCTTCGAGGTACTCGTCCGCCTCCCGATCAGTCATGATGCGAAGTGCATCGCGCGTCTCCCGAACAAGCAGATCGCTCCGCTCATGCTCGATCTGAGTTCGCAACGCCATGAGCTTGAAACGGAATTGCCGGTCGTCCTTCGGAATCCCATAAATCGCCTCTATCTCCTGCGTATGGATAGTCTGCCCCTTCTCCAGGGCATCGAAATCCAGGGGAAACCGCTCCATCACAGCTTCTCCGAGCGGAAGCGACCAAAGCGCGGGCGATAGTCGGAAAGCCCGATATAGAGCCCAGCCAACTCCATACACTGCTCCAGGTCTTCGACGCTGATTTCGCGTGTGTCGACGATGAATGCCACGCCTAGCGACCACTCAGGGAAGATCGGCCGACACCGCTGAACGGTGCTTTTCTTCGCAGCCGAAGGGTTCGCGTTCACGTTTCGGACATCCACAAAGCGGCCATCCTCCCAAAGCCCGTCGACATCCTTGGGGCCGTCGTAGGTGAGATCGAAAAATCCCTCCGACTCGACAACGCCACGCTCGATATTCCTCCCTAGCTTCAACCGCTTCGCTCCTCCCTGGAGGCAACGCAGCACGTTCTCCGCAGGCCAACCAACGGCGCCCGTTTTCGGATTTCGGTAAAGCGAACCTTCCCATTCGTATCTGTACTTCTCGAGGACCTCATCCTCGGTCAGTTTCGAGGCCCGCTTCGCGTACTCCGCGACCTTCTTCGTGAACGGGTTGAAGCGATCGGCCATCTGGCCGTTCTTCATCAATTGGGCACCCAATCCCTCTAACCGAAACTTCACTTCTTCCATGTCTCTCCCCTTGCTCCTGTTCTCTATTCTGACCGCATCCGGGTAGACCTCTCCTGTTCCCGGCCATTCCGGGGCAGAGTCGGGCCTACCAGTCCTGACCATGCAGAACCGGGTGGGTAGTCCGGGGCTAACGGAGCATCCCTGCGGAAGTTGCTTTCACCACGAAGGCCCTGGCTGCCACGCGCCCTCTTCCGTCTCACTCTGGCGCTGCCGGTTGTGTGGCGTTCCCACGGTGGCCTCGATTCTTACCGGCAGGACCGAGGCTATGTGACGAGTGCGCCCCGCCGTTATCCGACAGCGCACTCCATGAATCTCAGACCGCTTTGAGGTGCCCTCCCGATTGAGCCGCTCGGGCCGCCTCTACACGCTCACGCGCCGCCTTCTGCCGCGCCTTGACCTGTTCCTCCCGGCTGAGCCAAGGGCCTCTCTGGCCCCGTTCTAGCCGGTCCTCCGCCTTCTCCATGACGAACACAGAGTCGGGCGTGAAATGCACCTTCGGGTCCCAGCCATCGGCATTCACACCGAGGCCATCGTGACGCCAGACGTAGCCGTGAACGATCGCGACGAGATCCTCGCTGGTAAAGCCTTCGTCGAGCAGCGCCTGAATGAGTCGGCGCCGCTTCGGCCCCTTGAGGGGCAGCACCTTCTTGCCGTAGAAGGCGAACGCTTCGGTGACCTCGGGCCACACGTCTTCGGGAGTCATGAGCACCCCCACACGGTCGAGCGATCACGCCGCTCCCCGGTGTCGATGAGCCAGCCGGCGCGGACGAGCTCGATCCGGCGAGGGCGTTCGGTGTCACCTGGCATCTCGAGCGCAGCCTGGATCTCGCGATCGGTCATCGGCCCGCTGCGGCGGACCATCGCGAGGATCTTCTGCCGATCCTGCACGATCTTCGTGGGCTTCTCTGAGACGAGGATGGCCGCGTCCCTACTGGTGGCCGAGTGCCGCTGGTACGGCACGCCGAGCGGCTGCTGCTCGCTCATGACATCCGCCTCGCGAGGAACACGCAGAGGGAAGTGGCTGTCTCGAAAACGTAGGTTTCCGTGGTGACCTGTCTGCCCGCCGACCGCATGTCAACGATCCAACCATTCTCGACTTGGCTGATCGTTGCCCCGCCAAATCGTTCCGGCGAGTCCTTCACATTCTCTCGTTCGTCCATCCCACCCCCTCCGATGGTTGCCGCAGTTTGGTCAGCCGCTGCGGCCCGGCCGAGGGGCAGCTACCCAGCCGCCGACCGTCCTTCAGCGCCCCACGATGCGGGCGCCCATTCGCCGGCGAGCTCCACTTCGAGTTCGCGGATCTCCTCGGTGAGCCCATCGAGCGTGCGGTGGACGTTCGCCACGTCGCACTCGGCGCGGATCACTGAAGCGCGCGTCCCGTGCTGGCGCTCGTAGGCCAGCGCGTTCTCTGCGCCGACCAAGCGGGTTTCTGCGCCCGCCTTGAGTCGCCGCGCGGAGATCAACTCGCGCTTCAGCTTCTCGGGGCTCGTCGAGAGCCTGCCCGTCGAAACCAGTAGGCTCGGCTGCGATTCGCTCATGCAGACTCCCTCCCCCGCCCACGCATGGCGGGTCGAACTGAAAGCATCTGGCGCATCATGCCGCCTCGTTGCCGGTCGGCATGTCCTTCGGGATCAGGTCTACCGGGCCGGATGTTTGGTTTCTAACTGCCCGCGACAACGGCAACGGATCGTTCTTCGCGGGGCCATGATCCCAATGGTGTTTCCTGTGGCATGACACGCATAGCCATTCGACATCAAGAACGTGCTCGTCAGCGTAACTCCAATGGTGGCCCTCTATCCGTCCCGATGCTCCACACCTCTCGCAATTCTCTGAACGAACGATGCGGCCAGCATCAATCGCTTTTCGCACCGCGACTGACCGTTTACGTGAAGCGCGACTTCGGGCAGCCGATAGCCTTTGAGATCTAAGCCACGGGGCCACACAGGCTCCGCAGTAAACGACGTTCCCAGTCTCCGGCGCAGTCCGAATGTCGTATTCGTACTCAAGCCCACACGTCTCGCAGGCATGACGGCTCACGCGACTTCCTCCCGAGGCGCAAGGTCCTCGTAGGAGATCGTGCCCCCACAAGGGGCAGGCTCAGCCTCGGAGGCCCGCACGATCGCCTGTGCCGTCTCGATCCTGGGCGACGCGGTGCCGTTCCGGATGTTGATGATGGCGGCGGCAGACACGTCCCTAAAGCGGCTGACGCGCCTTGAAAAGTGCGAAGCGGATTCGTTCCTGGCCGTGAGATACGAGTCGATGTCCATGCAGGGATCTTATCCGCTTCCTGCGATCTGTGTCAACAGCGAAAATCTTAAAGTTTAGTGTTGACCCCGCCGAGAAGTCCTGTAGAGTGACCCGCATGGCGCACGGAGCGCCGAGGAGATTCCCGACATGCCCAGCACCCAGCCCCACCCCGCCGACGTAGCCCTTCCCGGCGACGCCCCGAGCGGCCCGCGCAAGCCGGTGACGATGACCGCGGACCGCGCCGACGACATCCGGTCGCGGCTCCTGTCGTTCGACCAGACCACGGCGGAGCTGCGCGGCCAGATCGACGAGCTGCGCGCCCGGCTCGAGGAGTCGCGACGGCAGACGGACAGGGCCATCGCGGAGCACGCGAACGATCGCGAGCGGCTGCGGCAGAAGCACGACCACGAGATCGACGTGCTGGAGTCGATCCTCTACTCGCTCAACCGCGATTGGGACTCGGAATTCAACTGCCCCGCGTGCGAGGAGCAGTACGCCCGCCCCGACCACGCGCTGTGCGATGAGTGCGAGTCGCGCGTGGAAGCCGAAGCCGAGGAGCGCGGGATGCGGCTGGCGGAGGATCGGTCGTGAAGCGATTCCGAGTCTACGCGCAGGTTGTCGGATCAAAGTACCTCGGTGAGTTCGAGGCCGAAACGGAAGAAGAGGCCATCGAGAAGGCGGCAGAAGACGCGGATGTTTCCCTCTGCTGGAGTTGCGTGGCTGAGTGCGAGGACGCAGAGGTTTGCGAGATCCATGCGAGCGAGGTCAAGTCATGAGCATCGACCTGCGCCAAGTCGACGAGCTGGCCGCGCACGAGCGGCGGATGCAGCACGAGGACCGCGAGCGGATCGCGGGGCTGCGGGCGGCGTTCTTCCTCGTCTGCTGCTCGATTGGCGGCGTGATGGCCTTCGGGCTGCTCTGCGCCTGGATCTTTCACGTCAACGGAGGTTCGCAATGAACGAAGATCTCGAACAGAAGCTTACCGAGTCGGTGGGCACGGTGATGCAGTACGTGGAGCAGGGATCGGCGTTCATCGCCGAGCAGGCGCCGCTCGTCGTGCAGGAGATCCTCGCATGGGGGTTCTGGAGCAACCTGATCGTTGCCGTCCTGTGCTTCGCGATCGTACCGCTCTTCTTCCTGCCCGCGTACCGCAACTATCGGCGAATCGGTGAGAAGCATCCTGGCTATATGACGCTCAAATTCGACGAGTCGGACGTGTGGTTTGCTGCGGCGACGGGCGGAATGGTCGCCGCGCTCCCCGCCGTGTTCGGCATCGTTGCGTGCCTGAAGGCGATCAAGGCCGTCATCGCCCCGCGACTATACGTGCTCGATCAGCTCAAGGGCCTGCTTTAGATCACGCCCCGATGTTCGGGGAGGTGAGACGGCGGCGGGAAGGTCCCGATGCAGGGAGATACCTGCCCGCTTCGAGACTGGAGTTATGGGTGACGCAGTCTTGACCCGGCATAACAATCGCGGGGCGTCTAGGGGGCTTAGACCTTTAGCGAGCCGGGGCCACCCGATTTAACGCGCGAGAGCGCGAACTTAGAAAGGTACGACATGGCTGGAATGAGCGTAGTGACTGCGTTCGGGAACATCGGCAGGGACGCCGAACTGCGATCGACGCCGGGAGGCGATTCGGTCTGCAATTTCTCGATCTGCGCCAACGTGCGGAAGGGCCGGAACGAAATCCCGGTCTGGTACGACTGCACGATCTGGGGGAAGCGCGGCGAGGCTCTCGTCGAGCACCTCACGAAGGGCACGTCGGTGGTCGTGACGGGCCAGCTTGTGCCGCGCGAGTACAAGGGCAAGAAGGACGAGCTTCGCACTTCGCTCGACGTGGACGTGCGGGAACTCGCGTTCGCCGGTGGGGGCGGTGGAGGAAGCGACGCATCTGCTTCCTCACGAGGCCCCGCCCCCTCCGGTCCCGAGACCGACGACGAAAACTCAATCCCGTTTTGACACACAAGGAAAAGCCGGGTTCGACTCCCGGTCGCTAGTCGAGGTCGGGGACGACGGGAGCGCGGTTCGATTCCGCGTGAATGTGATCGGCGAATAGCGTCGCTCTATCTCTGGTGAGACAAGGACTCGGGCGGCCCGCCCGTCAAACGCACGCAGGAATGCGTCGAGGGGCACTCAATCTATCCGTTCTAGGAGGCGCGCATGAGCACCTACGGCGAAATCTGGCAGAAGCTCTCGGCGGTCGACGTATCGAACCACATTGAGAAGAAGGGGAACCTCTCCTACCTCTCGTGGGCGTGGGCATGGGGCACGCTCATGGAGCACTACCCCGAAGCCGAGGCCACGTTCGACCACGAGCCCCAGGTCGAGACGGACGGATCGGTGACGGTCTGGTGCGAGGTGCGGATCGGCGATTGCGTGCGGCGCATGTGGCTGCCGGTGATGAACCACCGAAACGACGCGATCGAGCGCCCCGATGCCCGCGAGATCAGCGACACCCGGATGCGCTGCCTCGTGAAGTGCCTCGCCCTCTTCGGCCTCGGGTTCTCGCTCTACGCGGGAGAGGACGTGCCGCAGCAGCGAGCGAAGAGCACGCCGCCGAAAGCCACGCTCTCCGAGGGGAACCGCGAGAAGCTCCGGATCGCGGCGGAGATGAAATCGACCGAGCTGGGCGACGACTCGCTCCCGGCGAAGGAGGTCACGAAGCTCTGCCTGGAGTCTCTCGGGCTCAAGTGGGGCGAGGTGAACGACAAGAACTACGGGCATCTGTTCTCGGCGATTCAGGAATTCGAGCCGGGCGAGGCTGCGGCGTAATGGCCCAACTCACGCCGAACCAGATCGTCTCCGCCTGCTACGCGGCATGGAACGAGCCGGACGCTGCGAGCGCAGCCCGGAAGATCGGCCATCGGCTCCTCGAGGAAGTGCTGTCGCAGGAGACGAAGTTCTCGGCGTCGTCGGAGCGCAAGGCGGTCGAGGCCGAGGAAGCGATGCACGAGCTCGACGGCTACGAGCCCGGCGGAAGTGACGCCGATCTATTCACGGGAGGCCCGAGCGATGGGTGAAGACATTCTCGACCGGATCAAGGCCAGCGACCGCGATGCAGTATCGACGGGGTTCCGATCGTCTGTGCAGGTGCTCGCGAACGAAGCCGCCACCGAGATCGCCTCCCTGCGCGAGCGATTGGGAGGTGCAAAGGATCTGTACGGCCAAGCGTGCGGCGACTACGTGTGCGCGATGCAGCGGGCGGAACGCGCTGAAGCCCGACTCGCATGGGTTCTGAAGCAAGCAGAGCGCGGCGATGGAATCGAGGCAATAAAAGGCCCGCTCGGAGCGTGGATTAATCGGCCGATCTTGGAGAACAACGGTCTGCGCGACCGAAAAAGAATCGCTTCCGGCGACAGCTATGAAGAAGCGATCGACCGGGCAATGGGAGCCGAGTAGTGGTGCTTGAACACTGGATGGAGTCACTCGCCGACGATCTGCGAAACGATCGAATTGACTTGACGGAGCCGATCAGTGACGCAGGGCACACGGTCGCTGACGAGATCATTGAACGCTTGAGCAGTGGCGCTGCCGAGATCACCTCCCTGCGCGAGAGGCTGGCGGATTACGACAAGTTCTCCCGCCACGAAGTGTGCCCCACTTGGACGGGGGCGAGACGCGAACGTGAGCATTGCACCTGCGGCCTCTCGACACTGAGGTTTCCCGCCCTAGAGGAGTCCCGCGATGACTGAAGCGAAGATGGGAAGGGCTGCGAGCTTCGGGGAGCCGTGGACCGTGGATGACTTCAAGAGTGCGAAGGGAATCCCGGTTCAGATCAAAAGCCGACTCGTGGTGTGCTCGAACGCCCTCGCCGGCATCCCCGACCCCGCCGAGTACCGCGCCGCGGTGGATGCGCTCAGGGAGGCGGCGAAGTCGGTCGTGTCTCACATCGACATGCCGACCAGTATTCCGTTCGAGGATCTCACGACAGAGGAC
>JAUIAI010000369.1 GCA_030425615.1 Gammaproteobacteria bacterium | reverse complement strand
CCAGTACACCGCCCGTGGCCACCGCGGCCACGGGGTCGGTCTTGAGTGCCACCTCTGCTTCGGCCGCACGCATCGCCAGGCTGGCCTGCTCGGCCTTGCCGACCTCCACCCGCGCAATGACCTTCTCGGCGGACTCAGTGCTGATTCGCGAGATGTACTCCAAACGCTGGCGCGCGTCGGGAATCGAATGAACCGCGGATTCCAGCTTCCTGTCCAGCCCCAGCTCGGCCAGCGCGTCGTGCAGCATCCGCGTGATGAAACCGATGGAGTTGAAGACCTCTTTGTCGGCGTCGCCGTTTTGGTTTTCTTGAGTCACTTGGGGGCTCCTGTCAGGCGGTGGCCATCTTCTCGATGATCTTGGCCAGTTTCTCTTCGAGAGTGGCCTTCGTGAACGGCTTGACGATATAGCCGGAAGCACCCGATTGCGCGGCGCGGACGATGTCTTCCTTGCGGGCCTCGGCGGTCACCATCAGCACCGGGAGTTTGCCGATCGTGCCGTCCGCGCGGATCTTTTCCAGCAGCTCGAAGCCGTTCATCTCGGGCATGTTGATGTCCGAGATCACGAACTCGAAGTCGCCGCCCTGCAGCTTGCGCAGCGCGATCGCACCGTTCTCGGCCTCGTCCACGTTCTCGTAGCCGGCTTCCTTCAGAAGATTGCGGATGATCCGCCGCATGGTCGAGAAATCGTCGACCACCAGGAACTTCATCGATTTGTTGGCGCTCATACGATCTCCTTGAGTCGGTGCGCGGAATTCAACGAAACGAAACTGGGTCGTCGGCCGAGCCGACAGGCGGCCAGCTTGACCGGGACACAGGCCGAACAACGAGATTCTCGGTCAGCATCGGCTGGATCGACGGGGGGAATAGTGGCGCTTTACGCGACTTATTCCGTTGATTGCGGCGCGGCCCGTTCGGCGAGAATGCCTGGCGTTGGAGACGGCCGTCCCGCCGTCGTCCTGGAACCAAAGGAACCCAAATGTCCGATTCGACGCGCCAGATCGACGTGGCAACCATCATCGACATGCAGGAGCAGATGTTGATGGGCGCCGCCGACTTGGAGCGGTTGAGCGAACTGATCGACGACGCTTCGAATGTGCTCTGGGAGCGATTCCTCGCCATCGCGGCGGCGATGCGGGAGCTGGGCAAGAGTGATATCGCCCAGCAGATCGAGCAGACGCTCACCACGCTGCAGTTTCACGACATGACAGGTCAGATCGTGACACACAACATCAAGCGTATGCACGTACTGGCCGACGCCCTGGGCGCTCTCCTCGATGCCGAGGTAGCACCCGAGGTCACGATCGTTCCGCGACCCAGCGCCGTGGCGCAACGGGTCATGGATGCCGGCTCGGTGGAACTTTTCTAATCAGGAAGCGTAAGGCTATGGCACGAGTACTCGCAGTAGATGATTCGCCGTCGATCCGGCAAATCGTCTCGTTCACGCTCCGGGGCGCCGGGCACGACGTCATCGAGGCTGTCGACGGTCAGGATGCGTTGGAGAAGTCGGAGGGCCAGACCTTCGATGTGGTCCTGACGGATCAGAACATGCCCCGCTGTGATGGCCTGACCCTGGTCCGGACGCTGCGGCAGCGCGACGACTTCGGCAGCACGCCCATCCTGATGCTCACCACGGAATCCAGCGCCGAGATGAAGGACGCGGGACGCCAGGCCGGCGCGACCGGCTGGCTCGTCAAGCCCTTCGACCCGGTGAAGCTGCTCGAACTCATCGAGTACGTCACCCAACCCCGTTGACGGAGTCAGAAGATGTCATCTACCCAGCGTCCCACCTCGGGCGACGGCGGTCTCGACCTCAGCCAGTTCCACGCGGTGTTCTTCGAAGAGGCTGATGAGAACCTCGCCCAGTTCGAGCAGCATCTCATCGAACTCGATATCGACTCCGTCGACAGCGAGCAGCTGAACGCGATCTTCCGTTGTGCTCATTCGATCAAAGGCGGCGCGGCCACGTTCGGCTTCTCGGACGTGACCTCGCTCACGCACGTCATGGAGTCCTTGCTCGACAAGCTCCGGCGCGGCGAACTGGCCCTGTCGCGCACCATGGTCGACACCTTGCTCGAGTCCGGTGATGCCCTGAAGGGATTGCTCGCCTTCCACGCGGGTGAAGCCGAGGAATCCCCCGCCACCGAACGTCTGATCGCGGACATCGAACGGCACGCTTCCGGCGCACCCGCCCAGGCAGACGCCGGTGTCGGCGCAGCTGCGGCGGATGCCGATGACGGTGCAGCGGCTTCCGGCTCCGAGGGCCGGGCCGCGTCCGAATGGCAGCTCGTGTTCGATGATCAGGTGTCGGCCGGGGATATCGCGGACGCGCTGGCGATGTTCGGAGAGGTCGGTGACCTCGGGTCGGTGTCGCCCGAACCGGGTGCCGATCCGGTCGACGGTGTGGTGCGTGCCTACCGCGTCGAGGGATCCCGATGCTCCCCGGACGAGATCGTCGAGATGCTCGCCTTCCACGTGAATGCGCAAAGCATCGTGCTGTCCGAGGCCGGGGCGTCCCAGCCCACCGTGGAGTCCCCGTCGAAGCCCGCTTCGGCACCGGCTCCGGATGGCGGCGCAGCCGCGTGGGGCCTTTTCGATGGGGCGCCGGCGGAGACGAAACCCGTCGAGTCCAGTCGTGCGGAACCACCCGCGAGTGTCCCGCCCGTCAAGCCGGCGCCGGCGGCTGCTTCCACCGCCACCGGATCTGGTGCGAGCTCGGTCGACGATAGTGCAGGGACCAAGGCTTCCAAGCCGGCTGCCAAGGCGCGTGCGAAGGCCGGCGCCAATGACTCCACCCTCAGGGTGTCGGTGGAGAAGGTCGACAATCTGATCAATCTCGTCGGCGAACTCGTCATCACGCAGGCCATGCTCGAGCAGAACGGTTCGCAGCTGGATCCGATCGAGCACCAGTCGCTGCTATCCTGTCTGTCGGAGCTGGAGCGCAACACCCGGTTGCTGCAGGAATCGGTGATGGCGATCCGCATGATCCCGATGGGGGTCGTCTTCAGCCGCTTCCCGCGCATGATGCGCGATCTGGAGACCCGGCTCGGCAAGCAGATCGAATTGAAGACGGTCGGCGAGGGTACCGAACTGGACAAGGGCATGATCGAGCGGATCACCGACCCGCTGACCCACCTGATCCGCAATGCTGCCGATCACGGCATCGAGATGCCGGAGGAACGCCAGCGCCTGGGCAAGAGCCCGGTCGGCCGTATCACGCTCTCGGCGCAGCACCGCGGCGGTCAGATCTGCATCGAGGTCAGCGACGACGGCAAGGGCCTGTCGCGCTCGAAGCTGATCGAGAAGGCGCTCGAACGGGGGATTCCCGCCAATGACCAGATGATTGACCAGGATGTCTGGAACCTCATCATGGAGCCCGGGTTCTCCACCGCCGCGCAACTGACCGATATCTCCGGACGGGGTGTCGGGATGGACGTGGTCAAGAAGAACATCCAGGCGCTCGGCGGCTCGGTTCGCATCCATTCGGTGGAGGGTCAGGGGTCGACGATCTCGGTGAATCTGCCGCTGACGCTCGCCATCATGGACGGGATGTCGGTCGGCATCGGCCAGGGAGAGACCTACATCCTGCCGCTTGCCTCCGTGATCGAGTCGATCAATCTGCAATTGCAGCAGATCCGTACCGTGGGCGGGGATCAGAACGTGCTCAAGCTGCGCGGAGACTACATCCCGATCGTCGACATGAACGAGACGCTCGGCGTTCCCTCGCGCAACGAAAGCGGGCGCAGCGACACCGTCGTGATCGTCGAGGCGGACGGCAAGAGGGCAGCGCTCGTGGTCGACGAACTGATCGGCCAGCACCAGGTCGTGGTCAAGAACCTCGAGCAGAACTACGGGCGCGTGGAAGGCGTTTCGGGCGCCACCATTCTGGGCGACGGTCGTGTCGCCATGATTCTCGACGTCGCCTATTTCGTCCGCCGTGCCCGGCACTGATCCGGCAGTTCGTTTCAAAATGTCTCTGGAGAGAAACCATGCATGCAATCGAATCCGTCGACACGCGACACTCCCTCGAACCGGGTGAGAAGTGGAATGACGAGTTCCTGACCTTCAAGCTCGGCGAGGAGGAGTACGCGATCGCTATCCTGAAAGTCCAGGAGATCCGCGGCTTCGAGAAGCCGACCCGCATCGCGAACGCTCCGCACTATGTGCTCGGGGTGGTCAATCTTCGTGGTGTCATCGTGCCCATCATCGACCTTCGCCTCAAGTGCGGGTTCCCTGAGAACGAATACACCGAAACGACGGTCGTGATCATCCTGAACGTGGGCGAGCGGGTGGCCGGAGTGGTCGTGGATTCGGTCTCCGACGTCCTGGAACTCACCCGTGACCAGATCTCCGAAGCACCCGACATGAGCGCGGGGGTCGATTCGAGCTACATCGTCGGCCTGGGCACGATCGAGGCACGGATGCTGATTCTCATCGATATCGAGAAGAT
>JAUIAI010000368.1 GCA_030425615.1 Gammaproteobacteria bacterium | reverse complement strand
CGGATCGCGGCCGAGGTTGCCGACCAGGATCACCTTGTTCACGGATGCCATCTATTCCTCTCCTTGCCAGGGGCCATGCCCGAACCCAGCGGGGCCGGGCAGGGTGCCACCTTAAGTCCTCTGCGATCAATCTGCACGCCCCGCCACGGTGGGCCGAGTTAGGCCCTGCGCCAGTGGCGGGCTCAACTCCTGAGCCCGTGGGCGGAGCACGGCACCGGGGACGCAACGAGAGGCTCTGGGCCCTTCGAACCGGTCCGTTCTTCGCGAACCGGCTATAGTAGTCGATCGCCCGCCGGCCGGTCGGTCGTCCCGCGACGAGAAGGCGCGCGTGGTCGCGACCGTCGTGCGCACGTGGGCGCTTCGTGATTCCGACTCCCCCTGCAGGCATGGATCAGATCCGCATTCGCGGCGCGCGTACCCACAATCTGAAGAACTGCTCGCTCGACATCCCGCGCGAGCGGCTGGTCGTGATCACCGGCATCTCGGGCTCCGGCAAGTCGTCCCTGGCGTTCGACACCCTCTACGCCGAGGGGCAGCGACGCTACGTGGCCTCCTTGTCCGCCTATGCCCGCCAGTTCCTGCAGCTGATGGACAAGCCCGATGTCGATTCCATCGAAGGGCTGTCGCCTGCGATCGCCATCGAGCAGAAGGCCGCCAGTCACAATCCGCGCTCCACCGTGGGCACGGTCACCGAGATCCACGACCACCTGCGGCTTCTCTATGCGAGGGCGGGCACGCCCTACTGTCCGCGCCACCCGGAGCATCCGCTCGTCGCTCAGTCGGTCGCGCAGATGGTCGATTCGGTGCTGGCGATGCCGGCCGGCCGGCGGGTGATGATCCTCGCGCCCGTGCTCGAGTCACGCAAGGGCGACCATCGCGCGTTGTTCGAAGACCTTCAGGCGCGTGGCTTCGTACGGGTCAGAGTGCTCGACGATGGTCGCGAAGACAATGCCCGCATCGTCGTGCTCGGTGACGAGGATCCCGCACTGAACCCCGGAGGCCGCCACACGGTGCAGGTCGTCGTCGACCGCCTGCGCACGGGCGCGGAGATGCGCCAGCGGCTGGCCGAATCGTTCGAGACGGCGCTCACCCTCGGTGACGGGCGCGCACTCGTGCTCGATGCGGACAGCGCGGAAACCACGCCGTTCTCGAGCCGCTATGCCTGTCCGGTGTGCGACCACGCGCTGACCGCTCTCGAGCCACGGCTGTTCTCCTTCAACAATCCCGCCGGAGCCTGCCCGGCGTGCGACGGTCTGGGCGTGGAGCAGATGTTCGACCCGGTCCGGGTGGTCGCGTTCCCGAATCTGAGTCTCGCCGCGGGTGCCATCCGGGGCTGGGACCGGCGCAATCCCTTCTATCACCAGATGCTCTCGAGCCTGGCGGCGCACTATGGCTTCGACGTCGACACGCAATGGTCGGCGCTGCCCGAGCGTGTCCGGGAGGTGGTGCTCCACGGCTCGGGCGAAGAGAACATCCTGTTCACCCACGTCGATGGGAAGGGCCGCTCGAGTTCGCGCGCGCGCCCTTTCGAGGGCGTGATCCCGAACTTCGAGCGTCGCTACCGCGAGACCGACTCCAGCCAGGTGCGCGACACGCTCGCCGAATATCTGAGCGAACGATCCTGCCACGTCTGCGGCGGCGCGCGGCTCCGAGAGGAGGCCCGCCACGTCCGGGTCGGCACGCCGGGCGAGGATCTCGGAATCGCAGAGGTCGGCGCCATGACTCTCGAGCGGGCGCACGACTGGTTCGACGAACTGGCGTTACCCGGCGCGCGTCGGGAGATCGGCGAGCGCATCTGCCGGGAGATCGTTTCGCGGCTGCGTTTCCTGCGCGATGTCGGTCTCGGCTATCTGACCCTCGATCGATCCGCGGACACGCTCTCCGGCGGAGAGTCCCAGCGTATCCGCCTCGCCTCGCAGATCGGCGCCAGCCTGTCCGGTGTCATGTACGTGCTCGACGAGCCGTCCATCGGGCTGCATCAGCGTGACAACGACCGGCTGATCGCCACCCTCAAGCGCCTGCGCGACCTCGGCAACACGGTGCTCGTGGTCGAACACGACGAGGACGCGATCCGTGCGGCCGACCATGTCGTCGAT
This sequence comes from Gammaproteobacteria bacterium, assembly GCA_030425615.1. GTDB lineage: Bacteria > Pseudomonadota > Gammaproteobacteria > Burkholderiales > Burkholderiaceae_E > JAUIAI01. The sequence continues at coordinate 2,362 of JAUIAI010000368.1, read as the reverse complement.
ATGGGTCCGGGCGCCGGCGAACATGGCGGCCGGGTGATCTCGCAGGGGGCTCCGGACGCGGTGGCCGGCGATCCGGCGTCGTTGACCGGACGCTACCTGAGCGGCTCGCTGTCGATCCCGCTGCCGGGTGGGCGGAACGCTCCCGGCGAGGCGGCCCTTCGGATTCGCGGCGCGAGCGGCAACAATCTGCGCGAGGTCGATGCCACCTTTCCCGCCGGTCTGTTCATCTGCGTCACCGGGGTGTCCGGATCGGGCAAGTCCACGCTGGTCAACGAAACCCTCTACCGGGCCGTGGCGCGTCATCTGTATCGGGCGCATGCCGAGCCGGCCGCACATGTCGCCATCGAGGGGCTCGAACACTTCGACAAGGTCATCAATGTCGACCAGAGCCCCATCGGGCGGACCCCCCGCTCGAATCCGGCCACCTACACCGGCCTGTTCACGCCCATCCGTGAGCTGTTTGCCGAGACGCCGACGGCGCGTGAACGAGGCTATGGCGCCGGCCGCTTCTCGTTCAACGTCAAGGGCGGTCGTTGCGAGGCCTGCCAGGGCGACGGGCTGATCCGGGTGGAGATGCATTTCCTGCCGGACGTCTACGTGGTCTGTGATCAATGCGGGGGACAGCGCTACAACCGCGAAACGCTGGAGGTTCGGTATCGCGGCAGCACGATCGCCGACGTGCTCCGGATGACGGTCGAGCAGGCCCACGAGTTCTTCTCCGCGCATCCGGTCGTACGGCGCCGGCTTCAGACGCTGCTCGACGTCGGTCTCGGCTACGTTCGTCTCGGCCAGAGCGCGGTCACGCTGTCCGGCGGCGAGGCGCAGCGGGTCAAGCTCTCACAGGAGCTCTCGAAGCGCGACACCGGGCGTACGCTCTACGTGCTCGACGAACCCACGACCGGCCTGCATTTCCACGACATCGCGCTGCTGCTCACGGTTCTGCGCAAGCTGCGCGACGGTGGCAACACCCTGGTGGTGATCGAGCACAACCTGGATGTGATCAAGACCGCGGACTGGGTGATCGACCTCGGCCCCGAGGGCGGGGCAGGGGGCGGCCGGGTGGTGGCCGCCGGGACGCCCGAGGCGGTGGCCGGGAATCCGGCGAGCCACACCGGACGCTATCTGAAACCGTTGCTCGTTCAGGCGCCGTCTTCCCGGCGGTAGGCGGAAGCCGCGAACCGGGCGTGCACGTCGGCCATCTGCCCGTCGTCAAGCAGGGCGGGTTCGCCGATCTGCAGGGCCTGCCAGTAGACCCGCGCCAGCCATTCGGTCTCCCGGGCCCGCTCCAGGGCCTGCTCCGGTGAGCCTGCGGTCACCAGCAGGCCGTGGTGGGCGAGCAGGCACGCGCAGCGGCCGTCGAGCGCGGGCTCGATCGCCAGGGACAGGGCCTCGGACCCGAACGTTTCATAGGCGGCACACCGAATGTCGTTGCCGCCGGCGGCGGCCACCATGTAGTGAAACGCCGGAATGCCTTCGCGTTGCACACGGGGCAGGCAGGCCAGGGCCGTCGCATACGGTGAATGGACATGCAGTACGCAGGCCGAGCGCGGGTCGCGCCGGCGTTGCAGAGCCAGGTGCATGCGCCACTCGCTGGAGGCGGGGCGCGGTCCGTAGGACTCGGGCCGGTCCTGCGCGACGTCCGTGTCTGCGGAAGCCTCGGCCGGGTTCGCAGTGGCGGCGTCGGCGCCGGCCAGCGACGGGGCCGGTTCGATGGGTACCCAGGCCAGGTCGTCTGGCGACATCCGCTCATACGACAGCGCCGACGGCGTGATCAGCATGCCGGCGCGTTGCCCGCGAGCCCAGATCAGGCTCAGGTTGCCGGCCCGGCCCGCGTTGAGGTCGAAGCCGTCGAGTTGACGGCACACGGCCACGATACGAGCACGGGCCTGCGATTCGGTCTCCGCCGGCCCGGACCCGGTGTTCGCACCCGCGGCGCGATCAGCCACGCATCACCTCGGCGATGCCGGTGGCCGAGGCCTCGCAGCGGCCACGTTCGGTGACCAGGGAGGTCACCAGCGCCGCCGGCGTGACGTCGAAGGCCGGATTCGCCAGTGCCGGGGCGCCGGGCATGATGTTCACCGTGATTTCTCGACCGCGGTCGTCGAGGCCGCGCACATGGGAGAGTTCGCGGCCGTCCCGGGACTCGATCGGCACGTCCTGGCCACGGTCGAGACGCATGTCGATCGTGCTCGTCGGGCAGGCCACGTAGAAGGGAACGCCGTGCGCGCCCGCTGCCAGCGCCTTCAGATAGGTGCCGATCTTGTTGCAGACATCGCCGCGTGCGGTGGTCCGGTCGGTCCCGGTGATCACCATATCGACCTGCCCGTGCTGCATCAGGTGCCCGCCCGCATTGTCGACGATG
>JAUIAI010000367.1 GCA_030425615.1 Gammaproteobacteria bacterium | reverse complement strand
AGCATCCGTTGGATCGCTATGTTGCGCAGCTCGCCGCCGCCGGCATCGCCTGCGACACGCCGCTGCTGGCGGATTTGTCCTGGCTGCGCACCGCCTTGCGTGATCCGCCGCGTCTGCAGCCGGAATATTTCAGCATCCGCGGGCGCTATGTTCTGTTGTTGCCGCGCGGCGCGGAAACCGGGCTGGCGCCGCGCTGGCCGGAAGACAAATACATTGAGCTTGCCCGCCGCATTGTCCGCTATGGCGTTACGCCGGTTGTGTTGGGCGGGCCGGATGAGCGCGCTGTCGGCGCGGCCATCGCCAAGGCCGAGCCGCTGGCGAAGAACCTCGTCACCCGGCCCGATATTTTCCAATCCGCCGCTTTGGCGCAGCGTGCCGCTTTCACGGTAGGCGATGACGTCGATCTGATGCATGTCGCGGCCGCGTTGCAGCGCCCCGTGGTCGCGCTGTTCGGTTCGTCCGACCCCCGGCATACGCCGCCTCTTTCCTCCGACGCCCGGGTGCTCTGGCTGCAACTGGACTGTGCTCCTTGTTTCGCCCGCGCCTGCCCGCTGGGTCATACGGACTGCCTGAACCGACTGACGCCGGCCATGACGATGCAGGCCCTGCAGGCCGCCCTCGCCGACCACAACACCTCCCCCGAGATCCGCCCATGAGACGCGGCTTCAGGGGCTTCGGCTCCGCGGAGTCCGTCGAGGACGCGTTCTACGAGGCCCTGCGCCAGGGCGATCTGGCCGCGCTCATGGAGATCTGGGCGGACGATGACGACGTCGTCTGCATCCATCCCGGCGGTGAGCGCATCGAGGGTCTCGACGCCGTACGCGCTTCCTGGGAAGAAATCCTCCAGGACGGCGGCATGATGATCGAACCCGTGCGACGACACTGCACGACGGGAGCTGCCCTGGCCGTCCATCACGTCGTCGAAGCGGTGCAGGTGCGCGAGGGCGGCCGCCGCCGCGTCCTGCACTGCAATGCCACCAATGTCTTTGCGCGCGACGCGCTCGGCTGGCGCCTGATCGCCCATCACGCCAGCGCACCGGTCGAGCCCGAGGAGGGATCCCGCACGACCGAGGCACCCGGCGGCGTCCTGCATTGAACCGCGGTGCCGGGCACGGAGGCGCCCGCCCGGGACCGGGCGCGGCCGCTCTGCCCGACTATCGCGCCCCGGTCTGGCTGCCGGAGCGCCACTCCCAGACCATCTACCCCGCCCTGCTGGCGCGCCGCGTCACGGTGGGCTACCGCCGCGAGCGGTGGAACTCACCGGACGGCGATTTCGTCGACGTCGACGTCTGCGCCGACGGCTCCCCGATGCTGCTGGTCTTTCACGGCCTGGAGGGAAGCTCCGCCAGCCACTACGCGCGCACCCTGTGCCACGCCGCCCTCTCCCGCGGCTGGGGCGCGGCGGTGATCCACTTCAGAGGGTGCTCGGGCGAGCTCAATCTGGCGCCGCGGGCCTATCACTCCGGCGACAGCGAAGAAATCGACTGGATGCTCACCCGGGCCGCGCGGCGCTGGCCGGACGTGCCGCGGCTGGCGGTCGGGGTCTCGCTGGGTGCCAACGCGCTTCTCAAGTGGCTGGGCGAACGCGGCGACGAGGCCGGTTCGCGCATCCGGGCCGCCGCGGGCGTATCGGCGCCGCACGATCTGGCCGCCGGCGCCGAAGCGCTGTCACGCGGTTTCAACCAGATCTATACCTGGAACTTCCTGCGCACGCTCAAGCGCAAGAGCCTGGCCAAGCTCGCCCAGCACCCCGGGCTCTTCGACCGTGAGCGGATGCTGGCCGCCCGCTCGTTCCACGACTTCGACGAAGCGGTCACCGCGCCGATGCACGGATTCCGCAATGCACGGGACTACTGGCAGCGCTCGTCCTGCGGGCGCAGCCTGGGCGGCATCCTGCTGCCGACGCTCGTGGTCAACGCCGTCAACGACCCCTTCCTGCCGGCCAAGGCGCTGCCGAGACCCGAAGCGGTGGGTCCGGGCGTCGCGCTGCGGCTCACCGAGGCGGGCGGGCACGTGGGCTTCTTCGACCGGGCCGGGCCGGGCGGCGGCCCCAACCCGTTCGCGGCCGCCGTGCTGGACTGGATGTCCGCGGTGCACGGCGACACGCCCACACGGGGCATGCCGGCATCGGACCCCCGGCTCGCACCGGGCCGGTAAGCTGCGCGGATGGAATCCGATTTCGACGACCATGTCCGGGCGGCGATGCGCCGCTGGCCCGACGTTCCCGCGGTGTACGGCTGGCTGCGCCTCGACCGCCGCGGCGGCTGGCACCTGGTGCAGCGCGATGCGCCCGGTTTCGACGAGGCTACGCACGGGCTCGGCAGCCCGATACGCAACCCGCAGATCCTCGCCTTCATCGCGCGCAACTATGCTGCCGACGCGGCGGGCGCCTGGTTCTGGCAGAACGGGCCGCAACGGGTCTATGTGGATCTCGAGTCGGCGCCGTGGATCCTGCGGGTCCGTTCGGATCTGCCGGGGTCGTGTCTGCTCACGCACACCGGCCTGCCCGTGGATCAGGTCGACGGCGCGTGGATCGGACCGGAGGGCGAGTTGCTCGTCGCCACGGGTCTGGGGCCCGGCGTCGTGCACGACCTCGATCTGGGCGGACTCGAACTCGACGCCGACACGGTTCAGCTGAACGGGCACACCCTTTCGCTCGAGCCGTGCGACGACCCGCAGCGAACGCTCGGCTTCGTGCGGCGCCCGCGCTCCGGACAACCCGACTAGTCTCGAAATCCGGCAGCGGCAGGGGCTGTTCCCTGACGCAATGACGACCCGCGCAGGCGCCACGGGGCGCCCGACCGGGCTCAGAACTCCTCGCGCTCGCGCCGAAGCATCTCCTCGAACTCACGCCGCCGGGCGTCGACCTGCGCGAGTTCGTAATGACCGAGAGAAGGATCGTCCGTGGCGAGGCGCAGCTGATCGATGGCCGCGGCCCAGCCGCCGAGCAGGGCATAGCGCTCGGCCGTGGCCCAGTGCGCCATGCCCCGATTGCCGTGCGCCGAGCGCGCGAGCGCCAGCAGGCGCCAGAGTTCGGGGTCGGAGCGTGTCGTCTCGAGCCGCGACTCCAGGATCGCGAGCGCCGCGTCGACCTTGTCCAGCCGCAGCATCAGATCCGCCTGCAGCACCTGCATCGCAACGGAGTCGGGGAACGCTTCGAGTCCCCGCCCGACCTCCGCCAGCGCCGCCTCGGGCCCCTGATCGGCGAGCACGATGCGCGCCCGTTGTGAGGCGAGGAAGGCGTGATCGGCCGGTGCACCGGGAATCTCCGCCAGCGCCGCACCCGCCTTTTCGAGCGATGCGCGGGCGGCCGACACGTCTTCCAGCGACAGTTCCGCGACCGACTGCCCGTACCAGGCGGCCACGCCCGTCACGCCCGACGCCGACAGGCGCTCGGCTTCGAAGCCGCGCACCGCCGACACCCGCTCACGGCGGCCGTCGCCGGCGCTTGCTCTCAGCTTCGCGCGCATCAGCTCGAAATCCAGGCCGGCAATGCGGTCCGCGGCCGGGCCACCCGAGTCGGCGAGTTCACCGAGGCGGCTGCGGATGTCGGCCATGCGGTCGCTGGTGAGCGGGTGCGTGCGCAGGTAGGGCGGCGCCCCGCTCTCGTAGACGCGGGTGGCCCGCTGCATACGTGAAAAGAAGGTGATCATGTCCGTCGGCTCGAAGCCCGCCGAGCGCAGGATCTCGAGGCCGACCCGGTCTGCCTCGCGTTCGGCGTCACGCGAGAAGGCGAGCATCTGCTGCTCGTGCACGCTGCCGCCGAGCGCCACGAGTCCGGCCGCCGCCTGACTGTTCGACGCCCCGGCGGCGACGATCGCCGCCATGACGGCCGCCAGCGACACCAGCGAACTCTGTCGGTTCTGCGCCAGCATGCGGGCGATGTGACGCTGGGTCACGTGGCCGATCTCGTGCGCGATCACCGATGCCAGCTCGGACTCGGTCTCGGCTGCGAGCATCAGGCCACTGTGGACCCCGACGAAACCGCCCGGCAATGCGAACGCGTTGAGGGAATCGTCCCGCACGAGGAAGAACTCGAAGCCCTGGGCGGTGGGAGGCGCGGCCTGCACGATGGGGCGCGCGAACGCATTCAGCGCCCGGGTGAGCTCGCGATCCTCGAGCAGGGTTCCGGTTCGCCTCATGTCGCGCATGATGCGCTCACCGACCCGGCGTTCCTGCGCGGGCGAGAGTTCGTCGGCGGCCGCATCGCCCAGACTGGGCAGCAGCGGCCCCTGCTGCGCGACGGCGGGCGCTGACAGGGGTGGAAGCGAAGCGAGTGCCGCGATCGAGACGGCGCAGACGATGCGCCTGAGACATTTCCGACTCATTTTTCCGATACTATGCCAAAGCCATGCGGACAGCTCCATGTAACCCTCGTCCGCTGCACCTCCCGTTGCACATGAACCCCTCTTCACCGCCCACCGGCCCGCAGGCCGGCCTCAGCCATTTCGATGACTCCGGTA
>JAUIAI010000366.1 GCA_030425615.1 Gammaproteobacteria bacterium | reverse complement strand
GAGCACGAAACGCGCGCCGCGGCGGACCTCGCCGACCCCGTGACGGACCGTGGCGCGGTAGGTGCCGCGGGTCCCGGCCACGGGCCGGTAGCGTACCGGGAAGACGATGGCATCCCCCTGTCCGAACGGCGGAATCATGACCCGCGACTGCTGGCGCGGCCGCTGTTCGGTCAGCACGAACTCGCCGCCCTCGAAATCCCTGCCGGGATCCGACAGCTGGATGGCGATCTGCAGGGGGAAGAAATGTTCACCGTACAGGTCCTGATGTAGCCGGTTTTCGTCGCCGGGGCCGTACTTGAGCAGTAACGGTGTCGGCCGGGTCTGACCGGCCCGACGGCATCTGGACAGGTAGCCGGCGTGGGTCGGCTCGAAACCGCCCGGCAGTCGCAGCGATTCATGCCAGCTCTGCGCGACGTCTCGCAGACGGGTATAGCCGGCCTCCCGCAGTGCCGTCACCAGCGGCGGCAACGGATGGTCGAAGTACTGGTACTCGCCGCGGCCGAAACCGTGGCGCTCCATGACGACGCGGGAGCGGAAGTGGGTGGTGTCGTCGTACAGGGCGCGCAGACCGGCACAGTCATCGGGCCCGAGCAGACCCTCCACGCGGGCATAGCCCCGGTCCGCGAGTGCCCGCGCGAAAGTGTCCGCAGCCGGCAGACGAGCGACGATTTCGCGGATCCGCGAGGGCGTCTGCACGACACCGGCAGGCGAATGAACCGGATCTGCGCCCATCGGGCTATTCGGAGCGGGCCACACGCTCGCGCGCGAGAAGCCGCTGCTTGCGCTCGATGCCCCACCGGTACCCGGCCAGGCCGCCGTCGCTGCGCACGACCCGATGGCAGGGAATCGCCACGGCCAGCGAATTCGCGGCACAGGCCGCCGCCACCGCGCGCGTGGCACTCGGCCGGCCAAGTGCTTCGGCCAGTTCCCGGTAGGTGGTCGTCGTGCCCGCCGGAATGTCGCGCAACGCCTGCCAGACCCGCTGCTGAAACGCCGTGCCGCGAATGTCCAGCGGCAGATCGAGCGTGGGTCGGTCGCCGTCGACCAGGCCCGCCACCCTGGCGACGTGGTTAGCGAAGTCCGGATCGTCGCCCACCAGTTCGGCGCGGGCGAAACGGCTCTGCAACTCGTCGACCAGGGATTGCGGATCATCCCCGATCGAGATCGCACAGACACCCCGCTGCGTCGCGGCCACGAGCAGGGCGCCGAGCGAACACTGGCCCACCGCGAACCGGATCGACTCACCGGCCCCGCCCCGGCGACGGCTCCCCGGACTCATGCCGAGCGCGGCGCCGGCCTCGGCATAGAAGCGGCCGCTCGAACCGTAGCCCGCCGAGTAGACGGCATCGGTGATCCGCTGCCCGGCGACCAGGACGGTCTGAAGTCTTGTTCTGCGCCGCGCCTGCGCGTATCCACGGGGCGTGACACCGAGCGCACGCTTGAAAAGCCGGTGGAAATGGTGCTCGCTGAGACCGGCCTCGGCCGCGAGTTCCGTCAGCGAAGGCGTCTCCTCCGCCGATTCGATCCGGCGGCAGGCGGCAATGATCCGGCGGCGGTCCGCCGCATCCTCGAGCGCGATCGCGGGGTGACAGCGTCGGCAGGCGCGAAACCCCGCGCGCTCCGCGGCGGCCGCATCCTGAAAGAGCCGGATGTTTTCGTCCCGGGCCCGACGCGACGGGCAGCTCGGGCGGCAGTAGACGCCGGTCGTGATCACCGCGTAGACGAAGCGACCGTCGGCCCTGGCATCGCGCATGCGAACGGCCGCGAGACGACGTGGCTCGCTGTTCCAGTCTTCGGACTTCGCCAGGGCGGTTTCGGTCGGGTTCATCGCGGCATCCTCACCGTTCGTGTTCGATCGGGAGTCAGCATACCTGTGCGCGCGGAAACGACACTCCGGAACTTGCGGTCGAATTCCGCGCACCCCTGCGGCCGGAGCACGCCTGCGCCGGAGCCGCCGTCCGGCGTTCCGGGAATGTCCGTCAGGGCTGCAGTCGCGAGGGCAGCCAGGTGGCGACGTCGGGGAACGCGATCATCAAGGCCGCGTACACGAGCCCGACCAGCACGAAGCCCGGGATCGCCCTGAAGGCCCTGTCGGGCGCCTCGCCGATCACGGCCGCGGCCGTGTACACCCCCACGCAGACCGGCGGGGTCAGCAGCCCCAGACCGACGAACGCGCTGAACACGATGTAGAAGTGCACGACGTCGATGCCGAAGTGATCGACCAGCGCGATGAACACCGGAATGGTCAGATAGATGACCGGCACCACCTCGAGGAAGGTCCCGAGCAACAGGCAGATGACCCCGACCATGATCAGGAAGGTGAGCGGCGAGACGCCGAACTCGATGAAGTACGCCACCAGCTCCTGGGGCGCGCGGGTGAAGGTCAGGATCACTGACAGGAACGTGGCCATGGCGATGATCGAGAAGATCACGCTGGTGGTGATCGCCGTCACGCGCAGGGCGTCGAGAAGCCCTCGCAGCGTGAGTTCGCGGTGGATGAGAAAGCCCACGAGGATCGCCCAGGCGGCTGCCACCGAGGCCGCCTCCGAGGGGGTCAGCACACCGCCGTAGATCCCCCCGAGGATGATGGCCGGGGTCAGCAGACCGGGAATCGCCGCGACGAAGGCACGGCCACGCTCGGCCCACGTCGCAACCGGCATCCGTTCCATGCGCCAGCAATGGATGACGACGTAGATGATCAGGAGCAGCATGAAGACCAGCCCGGGAAGGATGCCCGCGGCGAAGGTCTGGGAGACCGGGACGTTGGTCAGCGCGCTGAAGATGATGGCACCGTTCGAGGGCGGTATCAGCGCCTCGAGCAAACCCGCGGCGGCTGCGAGCACGACCACGAACGGGCGCGAATAGCCCCGTTCGATCATGTTCGGCATCAGGACGGAGCCCACCGCTGTGATTGCCGCGAGGATCGACCCGCAGAAGGCCGCGAAGAAACCCATCGCGAGGACCATGGCGATGCCCAGGCCCCCCGGCAGATGACCTACGAGGGTCACGGACAGATGGACGAGCCGGCCGGCGACCCCCGCCCGCAGCATGACGAGGCCGGCGAAGATGAACAGCGGAATGGACAGCAGCACATGCTTGGTGACCGCCCCGAACGAGACCTGCAGCAGCGTCGTGAACGGCTGATTCAGCTGCAGCGTGGCAACCAGACTCGAACTGATGCCGAAGACGAGGAAGATCGGCACCGCGAGCCCGAGGAGCACGAGGGCCAGCACTGCCGCCGGCGCGATCACGACGCGTTCCCTCCGACGACCTCTTCCACGGGGCGGCCGGTCAGCGACAGACCGGCGCTCAGCACGGCCTCCAGCGCGAACGACGCCAGGACAGCGAACCCGGCCGGAAAGGCCGCATATAGCCACCAGAACGGGATCTGGATCTCGGTCTCGGTGACCTGGCCGAGCATCTTGAAGAACGCCGTCGCCTCCCAGCCCGCCAGGCAGAAATAGACCGCCGAAACGAACACGATGAGTCCCACGACCAGCCTGAGGCCGTGCAACCGGCGGCCCTCGAGCAGCGCGGGCGCGACCTCCACCTGGATGTGGCGGTCACCGCGCAGCAGGACCCCCATGATCGGGAACACGCACCAGGGGAGCAGATACGGCGGAAGGTCGTTCATCCACGCGTAGCCGTAACCCCAGACATGGCGCTCGAGCGCGGCCGCCAGCAGCGCGAGCACGGCGAACGCGACGATCGCCATGCCCAATGCGATCGCCACGGCCGAGACTCCGTCGTTGAACCGGCGCAAGGCACGGAAAACCGTCAGCAACGCATCCGTGCCGCTCACCGATCGCGCTCCTGCCTCATGAAAGCGCGATCACTGGCGTCCGAGAAAGCGCCTGAGCGCCGCGAGCACGTCTTCGTCGACCTCCTCGGCAAGCAGCGGCTCGACCTGCTCACGCTCCAGGGTTCGCAGCTTCTGCAGCTCGTCCCCGGTCAGCTCGAAGACCTTGCCGCCGCGCGCCTCGAACTCCTCGTGCACCTTCGCCGAAGCCGCCATGATGTCGTCGGTCGCTTCCTTGCTCAGCCGCTCACCCTCTTCCATGAGCACGGCCTTGATGTCGTCCGGCAGCCCGGCGAACCAGGCCTGGTTCGCCATCAGGTAGGCGTCGGCATAGCTGAAGTACGGGAGCTGGGCCGACTTGAGATGCTCCCACCAGCTGTAGGCCTTGATCGCCCCCGGCACGGTGGACACCGTGTCGATCGTGCCGTTCTGCAGACCCGTGTAGACCTCGCGGGTGGGCAGCGAGACCATCTTGCCGACGTCGAGCGCCTTCCAGCGGGCGCGATCCGAGTTCGACAGCACACGCGCCTTCAGGCCGGCCATCGATTCGACGGTCGCCAGCGACTCCGCCTTCGAGTAGATGACGCTCGGCCCGACCGGGTTGTAGGCGAGCACCGTGGTGCGGGTGCGTCCGAGGATGTCGTTCCAGATCTCCTGACCCTTGGGATCC
>JAUIAI010000365.1 GCA_030425615.1 Gammaproteobacteria bacterium | reverse complement strand
GACGGCGAATTCAGGCTCCTGAGCGATATCTACGATCGCGACGCCAGGCTGATCGAGGCACTTGCGCAGTGACACACGATCAGCCTGTCGTCAGAGGGCCGTTCAGAGCCCCCGGCGGCGGCGCTCGGCGTCGTCCCAGGCGGTGAGCGCCTGATAGTCCGGCACGAAGCCCAGCCCCTTCTGGGCGTCGGACGAGACCGCATCCTGCGACGTGACGACATCGACCACCGCGGGCGCATTCGCGATGGCGCGGCGCAGGGCCTCGGCGAGATCCGCGGGGTCCTCCACCCGCTCGCCGTGGGCACCGAATGCCCGCGCCATGGCGGCGTAGTCCGAGTGGTGCAGGGTGGTGCCGACGACGCGACCGCCGTAGTTGGTTTCCTGATCGAAGCGCTCGATGTTCCAGGCGGCGTTGTTGGAGACGATGAACACGGCCCTGGCGCCGTGGCGCACGGCCGTGTCGATCTCCATGGCGTTCAGGCCGTAGGCGCCGTCGCCGTTGACCGAGATCACCTGCCGCTCGGGGTAGGCGAGCGCCGCGGCCACGGCGAACGGAACGCCCACGCCCAGGCAGCCGAACGCGCCGGCATCCATGTACGTCCGGGAGGCCAGGCCCACGCGGGCGAAGCTCAGCAGGTCGCCTCCGTCGGCGACCGCGATGTGGTCGGGATCTGCCACTTGGCGCAGCGCCTCGAAGATGGCCATCGGATGGATGCGGCCGTCCGCGCCGCGCGTGGGCGCCGGCCGGTTGCGGCCGCCGTCGATTCGTTCGCGATGTTTGGCGCGCAGACCCTCGGCCCAGCCGGTATCGAGTTCTCCCGCGTCCCCCTCGAGGGCCTGGTTGATCGCGTCCAGTGCGAGGCCGACGTCGGCCAGGAGTTCGGGTTCGCCGCGGCGGTTGTCGATCAACTCGCCGCCGTTGTCCGCGATGCGCAGGAAGCGGGCGTTCGGAAACACCGCCGGTGAGCCGAAAGCCAGTTGATAGTCGAGCTTGCGTCCGAGCGTGATCACGAGATCGGCCTGCGCCATTGCCGCCGCCCGTACCGCGCCCACGACCGCGGGATGGTCCGCGGGTACCAGGCCGCGGCTTTCCTGGGTGTCGAGATAGAGGGCCTGGGTGGCATCGAGGAAGCGCACCAGCGGTGCGCCGGCCTGGCGCGCGCCGCGACCACTGACCACCAGTGGGCGCTTCGCCGACCGGATCGCCTCGACGGCCTCCGCGACGCGTTCCGGTGAGGGCGCGGGCCGCCGTGCCGGTTTGGCGGCCATCCAGTCGGCCGGCACGAGCGTGTCCGGAACGTGGGCCCGCAGCACGTCGGTGGGCACTTCGATGTAGACGGGACCCGGTTCGCCGGCGTCGCCCAGAGCCCGCGAGATCGCCTCGTCGAGTTCACGGATCACCTGCTCGGGTACCCGCGCGGTGCGCGAATACCGGCAGACCGGGCGCAGGATGTCGACGTGGGGAATATCCTGCAGCGGACCCATGTTGGCCTGCGGACGCGAGGTGCAGCCGCCGATCAGAAGCACGGGCATGCGGGCGAGCGAGGCATTGGCCATGGCCGTGACCGTGTTCGTCACGCCCGGCCCGGCGGTCACCATGGCCACGCCGAGGCCACCGGTGAGTTCGGCATGGGCATGGGCCATGTGTACCGCCGCGCATTCGTGACGCACGTCGACGATGCGGATGCCGCCGCGCGCGGCGTGATCCCAGATCGGCTGGATGTGGCCGCCCTGCAAACCGAAGATGCGGTCGATTCCACGCTGCGCGAGCAGGCGGGCGATCCATGCGGCCACGCTGCGATCGTCGGCGTTGAGATCCTGGATGTCGGTCATTCGTTGGCTCCTTGACGGGCTCCCGCGACGCTCGGGATCGTTTCAGCGTCCGGATTCTGTTGAGGCCAGACGGTCCCGCAGCACGTTGTGCTGGATCTTTCCCGTGGCCGTGCGCGGCATCTCATCGGCCGCGATGAAGGTCACGGCACGCGGGCGCTTGAACCCCGCGAGTTGCGTGCGCGACCAGGTGATGATCTCGTCGGCCGTGGCCCGTGCACCCTCTTGCAGCACGACCACCGCTTCGACGCGCTCGCCCCAGCGGTCGTCCGCGCGGCCGATGACGGCCACGTCGCGCACCGCCGGGTGGCCGGCGAGCACGGCCTCGACCTCGGCCGGATACACGTTCTCGCCGCCGGTGATGATCATGTTCTTCTTGCGATCGATGAGGCGGATGAAGCCGTCCTCGTCGCGCAAGGCCACGTCGCCCACGCTGAGGTGGTCCCCGCGGAACGCCTCGGCGGTCTTGTCCGGCCGGTTCCAGTAGCCGTCGAACGCATAGGGACCACAGCTGTAGAGTTCGCCGGGCGTGCCGTCGGGGACCTCGTTGCCGTCGTCGTCGAGAAGACGGATCGGTAGCGAACCCACGACCTCGCGGCCGACGGTGCCGAGATGGTCGAACTGCTCGTCCGGATGGAGCATGGTGACCCAGCCGGCTTCAGTAGAACCGTAGAGTTCGAACAGCCCCGAGTTGGGGAACATCTCCATGATCCGGCGCTTGGTTTCCACGCGTGCCGGGGCCGAGGAGATCATCAGTTTCTCCACCCGGCCCAGATCGCCGGTCGCGGCCCGCGTCTCGAGCATCATCTCGTAGTGCGTGGGGACGAGCGAGGTGAAGGTGGCGCCGGTGTCGGCGAAGGCCCGCAGGCAGAGTTCGGCGTCGAAACTCGCCCGGGAGAACACGCTGGTGGCCGCACCGGCGAACAGGAACGCGGAGAAGAAGTTCAGCGAATTCGCGTGACACATGGGCATCACGAGCAGGGCTTCGTCGCGGCGCGCCAGGCCGAGTTCCACCTCGGTCATGAGCGCGAGCATGCCCATGCCCCCGTGGCCGCGAATCGCGCCCTTGGGATTGCCGGTCGTGCCGGAGGTGTACATCAGGCACCACGGATCCGCCGGCTGCACGACGGTGCCCGGTTCGCGGCCCGCACCCTCGGCGAGCAGGGACTCATACGCCCGCCAGCCGGCCGGGGTGCGATCGCCGCCCATGTGGATGAAGTTGCCCGCGGGAATGTCGAGCGTCTCCCGGACCTCCTCGACGGTCTCGTGCAGGCCGTGCTCCGCGATGACCGCCGCGGCCGCGCAATCCTGGACGATGAACCGGATCTCGCCCGCGACCAGACGGAAGTTGACGGGCACGGCAATGAGGCCGGCCTTGGCCGCGGCCGCGTAGATCTCGAGCCATTCGATGCGGTTCCAGGCCAGCACGGCGACCCGGTCACCCTTGGCGAGTCCGAGCCCGTTCAGGGCGTTGGCCAGCTGGCAGGCCCGCTCGTTCCAGGTCTTGAACGTCATCGCCCGGCCGAGATCGCGGGCACCGATGCGCGCGGGTTGGAGACGGGCCTGCGCGGCCAGCATCTGACCCATATTGGGAATTGGCGTCATGACTCCTCCTGGCCGCCCGGGGACGGCGCCGCAGTGCGGGCGCCGGAAGTTGGCGCCGCTGAAGCCCGACGCTGGCCCGCGCCTCTGGGACGAGGCGATCTATTTTGAACTCTGAATTCAAAATGGTAGCCACGCACCCGGCGCCTGTCAACGGGGCTTCGAGCGTCCGGGCCCGGGCCGGGTTCGGGCGCACCCGCCCCCGTCCCCCTGGTCAATCGCAGTCACGGGCCAGCCGCAGACCGGAGAACTGCCACCGTGCCTGGGGCGGGAAGAAATTGCGATAGGTTGCCCGCAGATGGCCGGGCGGGGTTGCGCATGAACCGCCACGAAGGACGATCTGCCCACTCATGAACTTGCCGTTGTACTCACCCACGGCGCCGCTCGGCGTCTTGAAACCGGGGTAGGGCGCATAGTCGCTGCGGGTCCATTCCCAGACGTCGCCGAAGGCCTGGCAGAGGGCGCCCGGTGCAGGCGCCGCCTGGGGCGCCAGGGGGTGCAGCGCGCCGCTGTTCATGAAGTTGCCCACCACGGGCGTATCGCGGACTGCGACCTCCCACTCGGCTTCGGTGGGAAGCCGGGCCCCGGCCCAGCGGGCGAAGGCCTCGGCCTCGTAGAAGCTCAGGTGGCAGACCGGCGTGAACGGATCCACCGGGACCTCGCCGTGCAGCGTGAACGAGCGCCACCCGCCGTCCGCGCGCCGCCAGTAGAGAGGGGCTTCCCAGTTTTCGCGCTGCACCGCATCCCAGCCCGCGGCCAGCCAGAGATCCGGGCGCTGGTAGCCGCCGTCCTCGATGAAGCCGATGAAATCGCCGTGCGTCACGGGATGCGAGGCGACCTCGAACGCCTCGAGCCAAACGCGATGGCGCGGCGACTCGTTGTCGTAGGCGAAGTCGTCGCCGTCGTGTCCGATCGAATGGAGACCGGCCTCGAAGCGCAGCCAGTGCCTGTCCTTGGGAAGGATCGTGGCCAGTGGCCACGGCTTGCGGTAGACCGGCGCGAGCGGGTTGCGCGACAACATGTGCTTGACGTCGGTGA
>JAUIAI010000364.1 GCA_030425615.1 Gammaproteobacteria bacterium | reverse complement strand
CGCGCAGCGCGGGCCACTTCCACCGGCTGGCGGTCGCGAAGACCTCGGCCCCGTAATGGCGGGCGATCTGCACCGCGGCCATGCCCACCCCGCCGGCGGCCCCGTGCACGAGCACCCGATCGCCCGGACGCAGGCGCGCGAGGTCGTGCAGCCCGTACAAGGCGGTGAGGCCGGCGACCGGCAGGCTCGCCGCCAGGCGGGCCTGCTCGAGTTCGGTGGAGGCATCCGTGAAGATCTCCAGGCCGGATTCGGCCTCCACGCGGGCCTGCTCGTCGCCGAACAGCAAGGCGATCAGCCGGAACAACGTGGCCAGGATGGCGCCGAGCAACACGCAGAACCCGATGGGCACGATGCTCTTGATGATCCAGCGCTTGCCGATACCGGTGAGCGACTCCGACCCCTCACCCTGCGAGTAGGCCAGTTCGGTCATCTGAAACGACTCGTCGATCATCAGCAGGACGAACGGAATCGCGAAGATGATCAGACCGAAGAGTTCCACCCAGACCTGCTTCCGGCGCGACAGCATCTCGCGGAAGATATCCACCCGCACGTGCGCGTTGGCCAGGTAGCCGAACCCGAACGACATCATCAGCAGGATGGCGTGGAAATGCCACTGCATGTCCTGCAGGATGGTGGAGATGGAAATGCCGCCCTGCTCCATCGAGAACTCTGAGAACAGAAGGCGGGTGTAGTCGAGTTTGCGGGTGATCACGTCGAACATGATCACGATGATCAGCGGGATGATGATCCAGCCGAACGCCTTGCCGCAGAACCGACCGAAGCGATCGAGCAGATTCGCGAGCCGTAGCAGGTTTTGCATGATCCAGACCCGTTGGCGCCCGCGTCACACGGAAGCCACACGCATCTGTGCGTGGAATCTCCCTAGCGGAATCGCCCTTGTTTGAAAGCGGGGGCGACGCCTGGCGTCGCCCCGCCGGTTTTCTGGGAGTGCCGGCCTTGCACCGACACCCCGGGGACACGCCGATTACTTCAGGTAACCGCGCTCGCCCCACACCTTGTAGCCCTCGTGGAACTTGCTGTAGCTGTCCCAGAGCTTCTTGACGTCTGCGTTCGCAGCGATCTCCTCCTGGAGCACTTCCTCCCAGGCTTTGCGGAACTCGTTCAGGATCTCGTCGGGCCACACCTTGTTTTGCACGCCGTCCTTCTCGTTGGCGAGCATGGCCGCGAACTGCGAGGCCTCGCCATCGGCGATTTCCCAGGCGATGTTGGCGTGACAGGCCGTCTCGAACATGGCCTTGTACTCGTCGGGCAGCTCGTTCCACTTGTCCTGGTTGACCAGGAACTCGTTCGTGGTGGCCTGCTGGTGCCAGCCCGGGAAGTAGTTGTACTTCGCGATCTGGTAGAAGCCGAGGCTGCGGTCGATGGCGGGCATCGAGAACTCGGTGGCGTCGATGGTGCCCAGCTCGAGCGCCGGGTAGATGTCGCCGCCGGCGAGCTGCTGCGTGGAGACGCCGAACTTCTGCATCACCTTGGCGCCCATGCCGAAGAAACGCATCTTCAGGCCTTTGAGCTGCTCGAGGCTGGTGATCTCGTTGCGGAACCAGCCGGAGGTCTCCGGGGAGATCAGCCCGCAGAAGTGGTACTTGATGTTGTCACGGCCGTACAGCTCCGTGGCGATGTCGACGCCGCCGCCGTACTTCATCCAGGCCAGGAACTCACCGATGCCGGGACCAAACGGCCAGGTGGAGAGGAAGGCAAAGGCCGAGTTCTTGCCCTGGTTGGCGCCCGGCGTGCCGTAAGCGACCTCGAACGCACCCTTGGAAACCGGGTCGTAATAGGCGTAACCACCAGCCAGTGCGCCCGGCTCGAACACCTTGATGTCGAACTTGCCACCGGACATGGCGCCGACACGCTCCGCCACGTAGGGGCCGACCCGGCCGAGCACGGCCAGGTTGGTACCGAAGGCCGAGTGCAGCTTCCAGCGGACGCGCTTCTGGGCCTCGGCGTCCTGCGGCGCCAGGGCGGCTGCGGAAACGGCCAGGGCGGCCGTCAGGACCGTTGCCTTGCGAGCGAATTTGCTCATGTGTTCTCCTCCTGTAAGTCTCGTTTGGGCTGCCACCAGACCGAACCGCGTGGCAGTTGCAGCCATGACGTGCAGGCGAAGGGTAGCACGCAAGGCGCCCCCAAGCCTGTCGCGCGAAGTCTGCCACGAATTGGCGATCGGATGCACCCGACAGGGGGTCCGATCGGGCAGACTGTGAACAAATCCGGGTTCGGGCGAAGTTTGCACCTGAGCGGGGCATGCTTCGTGGACATGTCGCGCAACTTGACGCGGACGCGGGCCCGCGAGGAGGCCATCGGGATGAAGATCGAATCCGTTGCCGTGCACGTGCTCCGGCATCCGCTGCCGACACCGTTCGCGTTCAGCCAGGGTTGGGTGACGCACCGCAGCGCGACGCTCGTGGAGATCACCACTGACACTGGCGTCACGGGCTGGGGCGAGGCTTTCGCACAAGGCCTTGAGGCGCCGCAGATCGCGGCGGCAGCCATCGAGCATTCACTCACGCCGATGCTGCTCGACGCCGACCCCATGGACACGGAAGTGATCTGGCACGCCATGGTCAACCGCACGCGCGACTTCGGCCGCACGGGCAGCGTGGTGGCCGCGATCAGCGCGGTGGACATCGCGCTCTGGGACATCGCGGGCAAGACGCTCGGCCAGCCGGTGTACCGGCTGCTCGGGGGGGCGTTTCGCAAGCGCGTCAGGCCGTACGCCACCGGCTTCTATCGTCTGCGCGGTCCGGGCGAGGCCGAACGGCTGGCCGAAGAGGCGCTGGCGCACTTCGAGAGCGGCTTCCGGATCATGAAGGTCAAGCTCGGGTTCGGCGTGGACGACGACGTCGCGGTGATGCGGGCGGTTGCCCGCGCGTTGCAGGGCAAGGGCTGCACGCTGATGGTCGACACTAATCACGCCTACGGCCGCGCACAGGCCCTGCGCCTGGGGCGCGCGCTCGAGGAGTTCGATCTGCGCTGGTACGAGGAGCCGGTGGCGCCCGACGATGTCGCCGGCTACCGCGAGATGCGCGAAAAGCTCGCCATGCCGATCGCCGGCGGCGAGAACGCGCATCTGGCGAGCGGCTTCCTGCCCTTCCTGACGGCCGGCGCGCTCGATGTGGCCCAGCCGGACATCGGTTCCTGCGGTGGCTTCACGGCGGCACGACACATCGCCGCGCTCGCCCAGGCACACGGCGTGGCCGTCAATCCGCACGTGTGGGGGTCCGCCGTGGCCCAGGCGGCTTCGTTGCACCTGCTGGCGGCGCTGCCCGTGGCGCATCACTCGCTCGCGGCCGAGGAACCGATCCTCGAGTACGACCGGTCCGACCACCCGTTCCGCAACGCACTGGTGGACCAGCCGCTGCGCATGGACAACGGCTGGGTGGCGATTCCCGAGCGTCCGGGCCTGGGCATCGAGGTCGATCGTGAGGTGGTGGCGCGCTACCGGATCGGCTGAGCCTGACCGGGCGGCCGCGGCCCGTTCCCGGGGGCCCGGGGGCCCGCCCGCAGTCAGCGCACGAATGGGAGTCTGTCGCCGACCGGGAGGTCGCGCACGCGCATACCGACGAGCCTTTGGATCGCGTTGCAGAGCGCCGGTGCCGCCGGTGGCGTGGCCACCTCACCGATGCCGCCGACAGCCGCGTCGCTCGGCACGATCACGGTTTCGATCACCGGCGTGGCGGCGGCCGTCAGCATCGGGTAGTCGTGATAGTTGCTCTGCTCCACCCGCCCGGCCCGAACCGTGATGCCGCCGTACAGAGCGGCGGAGAGCCCGTACACGACGCCGCCCTCCATCTGTTGCGCGACCAGCTCCGGGTTCAGCGCGCGCCCGCAGTCGACCGCGACGACGACCCGATCGATGCGCAGCCTCGCCGTCGGATCGGTGGAGAGCTGTACAACCTGCGCGCAGACCGACCCGAAAGACTCGTGCAGCGCGAGCCCGAAGGCCGCGCCCGCCCCGGCCCCGTCACGCCAGCCGGCGGCCGAGGCCGCCGCCTGCAGCACCCGGCGATGCCGCGGGTAGTCGCGCAGCAGGTCGATCCGAAGGTCGAGCGGGTCAGCCTCCGCCGCCAGGGCGATCTCGTCGATGAAGGATTCGACGAAGAAGGCGTGCTGAGAGTGCCCGACGCCGCGCCAGAACCCGATGGGCAGAGTGGTCGGAACATCGACATGTTCGATCTGCTGGGCATCGAACCCATAGACCTTGTCGAACGCGCCTTCGATAGTGGTCTTGTCCGGAATCACCCGCGCCAGCCAGTCGGGCAGCGCACGCGAGGCCAGCGCCCGCAGGATCGACGGCCCGGCGCTGCGATGACGCCAGGCGCGGGGGCGGCCGCGCTCGTCGAGCCAGGTGATGGCCGGGCGGAGCGGCGCGCCCTCGGCGTCGACCGGCACGAAGGTCTCGCGCTGGTTCGCTATCGCGAGGGCGGCGACGCGGCGCGTGTCGATCCGGCG
>JAUIAI010000363.1 GCA_030425615.1 Gammaproteobacteria bacterium | reverse complement strand
CGAATGGTCGACCACCAGATCCACCGGGACCAGCGGCTCGATACGCTTCGGGTCCTTGCCCGTGCGGTCCGCGACACTGCGCATTGCGGCCAGGTCCGCGAGCAGCGGCACGCCGGTGAAGTCCTGGAGAACCACGCGGGAGACGACGAACGGGATCTCGTCCACGCGCTTGGCGCGCGGCTTCCAGTTTGCGAGCTGGCGGACGTGCTCCTCCGTGACCTTGATGCCGTCGCAGTTGCGCAGCACGGACTCGAGCACGATCCGGATCGAAACCGGCAGGGTCCTGACATTGGGGAACTGCTTGGCCAGCGCCGGCAGCGAGTGCATCTTGCCCTTACGGCTGCCGATGGCGAAGCTGTCCAGGGTCTTGAAAGGGTCGGTCATCTGAATATCCTTCGAATGGTGCGGGCAGGGCGGCACGTGCCCCCTGCCGGTTCGTTGCTTGGTTCTCTCGCGGTAATCGCTAGGAGACCCGGTTGCAGTCATTGGCGAGTTGCTTGCCGTCACGGGCATCGAGGAGGATCGATTTGCCCAGGATGGTCAGCCACACGAGCCCGGCCTGCGGGTCTTCGAGCCGCAGGGCGCCCGTCGCGGCACGAACCGCCTGCATCGGGTAGTCGCGGCCCTGCCAGCTCAACACGGCCGAGAGCGACTCGACATCCACCTCCTTGACCACCACCTCTCGTGAGAGATCGCACTCGTAGTGGCCGCTGCGCATCTGATCGACGAGCACGCTGGCCGGCCGCGGCTGGTTCGCGAGCTGGGCCGCCAGCCGGCGGGCCGCTTCCTCGGCGAGCAGCCGGGCGCGCGCCTCTTCCGCTGCCGCCAGCCGTTGGAGTTCGCGCTCGAGACGGGCGCGCTCGAGGCGTTCGGCCTCGAGCGGGTCCACCGTGGCGCACGCACCGAGCGCGAGTGCGGCGATCAGGGGCAGGACGGACAGAGTGCGCGGCGACATGGTCATTTTGATCGGCAGTCGGAGAAGGTTCGGAGAGAACGCATTTTGAACCTCATCCGGGACGCCGGGGTGACACGGTGGTGGGCTGACGTCACTTGCGCCGCGACAGTGGCACGTACTTGAGATCTTCCGGGCCCGTGTAGTTCGCGCTCGGCCGGATGATCTTGTTGTCCGCGCGCTGCTCGATGACGTGGGCCGCCCATCCGGACGTCCTGGAAATCACGAACAACGGCGTGAACATCGCCGTCGGGACGCCCATCATGTGGTAGCTGACGGCACTGAACCAGTCCAGGTTGGGGAACATCCGTTTGATTTCCCACATGACGGACTCGATACGTTCGGCAATCGTGAACATCTTCATGTCCCCGGCCTGCTTCGACAGGGACTGGGCCACCGACTTGATGACCTTGTTGCGCGGGTCGCCGGTGGTGTAGACGGGGTGACCGAAGCCGATGATCACCTCCTTTGCGTCCACGCGACGGCGGATGTCCGCCTCTGCCTCGTCGGCATCCGCATAGCGCTTCTGGACCTCGAACGCGAATTCGTTGGCCCCGCCGTGCTTCGGGCCGCGCAAGGCACCGATGGCCCCGGTGATCGCCGAGTACATGTCGCTACCGGTCCCGGCGATCACCCGCGCCGTGAACGTGGAGGCGTTGAACTCGTGTTCGGCGTAGAGGATCAGCGAAGTGTGCATTGCCCGAACCCAGGTCGCGTCGGGTGCACGGCCATGGAGCAGGTGCAGGAAGTGGCCGCCGATGGAGTCGTCGTCCGTCTCAACCTCGATACGCCGTCCGTTGTGGCTGTAGTGGTACCAGTACAGCAGCATGGAGCCCATGCCGGCCATCAGGCGATCCGCAATACCTCTGGCATCGGCAGGGTTGTGGTCGTGCGGCTCCGGAAGCTGACAGCCCAGGGCCGAGACGCCGGTGCGCATGACGTCCATGGGGTGCGCGCTCGCCGGCAGGGCCTCGAGGGCGACACGGACGTTGGCAGGCAGGCCGCGCAGCGACTGCAGCTTGGTCATGTATGCCGCCAGTTCTGCCTTGTTCGGCAGGTGACCGTGCACGAGCAGATAGGCGATCTCCTCGAACGTGGCCGTCTCGGCGAAGTCGAGGATGTCGTATCCGCGGTAGTGCAGGTCGTTGCCCTGGCGGCCCACCGTGCAGAGCGCGGTGTTGCCGGCGGTCACGCCGGACAGTGCCACGGACTTCTTGGGCTTGAATCCGGGGGTGGGGGCTTCGGCCTCGGGGGTCTCTTTCTTCTTTGCCATTTCGTGTCCTGGTCTTCGGGTGCCGCCGCGTGCAGGGGCGGTCCGGATCTTGGGTGCGTATTGCTCTCAGCGCCGGCCGGCGGCGAACAGTTCGTCGAGTTTGCGTTCGTAGTCCCAGTAGCCGATCGCGTCGGAGAGTTCCTGACGGGTCTGCATGGTGTCGACCACCGCCTTCTGGGTCCCGTCGGTGCGCAGCGTGCGATACACGTTCTCGGCCGCCTTGTTCATGGCACGGAACGCCGACAGCGGGTAGAGCACGATGCCCACTCCCACCGAAGCGAGTTCGTCGACCGTATACAGCGGCGTCTGACCAAATTCAGTGATGTTGGCGAGAATGGGGACCGACAGTGCGTCCGCGAACTGCTGGTACATCGGCAGTTCGGTGATGGCCTCGGCGAAGATTCCGTCCGCCCCGGCCTCGACACATGCCCGTGCACGGTCGATGGCGCGTTCCAGGCCCTCGACCGCCAGGGCGTCCGTGCGGGCCAGGATGAAGAAGTCGTCGTCGGTCCGGGCGTCGACCGCGGCCTTGATCCGGTCGACCATCTCGTCCTGGCTCACGATCTCCTTGTTCGGCCGGTGCCCGCAGCGCTTCGCACCGACCTGGTCTTCGATGTGCATGGCCGCCGCACCGAACTTGATCAGGGAACGGGTCGTGCGAGCGACGTTGAACGCCGAGCTGCCGAAGCCGGTGTCCACGTCCACCAGGAGTGGCAGGTCGCAGACATCCGTGATCCGGCGTACGTCAGTGAGGACGTCGTCGAGTCCCGAGATGCCCAGATCCGGCAGGCCCAGCGAGCCGGCGGCCACACCCCCGCCCGACAGGTAGATCGCGCGGAATCCCGCGTGACGGGCAAGCAGGGCGTGATTCGCGTTGATGGCGCCCGGGATCTGGAGCGGCTTCTCGGCAGCCAGGGTTTCCCGGAACCGGCGGCCGGCGGAGGCTTGGGTCATGGTGCTGTCCGTGTCGTTGGAGGGATGAGGATCAACCCAGCAGATGGGCCACACCCGCCTGCTCTTCCTGGAGCTCGGCGAGTGTCTTGTCCATCATGCTGCGGGAGAAATCGTCGATCTCGAGACCTTCGATGACGGTGTAGCGGCCGTTCTCGCAGGTGACCGGCATGCCGTACATGATGTCCTGGGGGATGCCGTACTGGCCGTCCGACGGGATTCCCATGGTGACCCAGGCTCCGTTCGTACCGAGCACCCAGTCACGCATGTGGTCGATCGCCGCATTGGCCGCGGAGGCCGCGGACGAAAGGCCGCGGGCCTCGATGATCGCGGCGCCGCGCTTGCCCACCGTCGGGATGAAGGTGTCCTTGTACCAGGCCTCGTCACCGACGAGTGCAGGCATGGGCTTGCCGCCACTGCTGGCGAAGCGGTAATCCGGATACATGGTGGGCGAGTGATTGCCCCAGACGACGAGCTTCTCGATGGAGTCCACGGCCACGCCGGTCTTGGTGGCGAGCTGCGACAGGGCACGGTTGTGATCCAGACGAAGCATGGCCGTGAAATTCTCCCGCGGCAGATCCGGCGCGGATTTCATGGCGATGTAGGCATTGGTGTTCGCCGGATTGCCGACCACGAGGATCTTGCAGTCTCGCGAGGCCGTCTCGTTCAGTGCCTGGCCCTGCGTCGTGAAGATGGCGCCGTTGGCCTCCAGCAGATCCTTGCGCTCCATGCCCTTCGAACGGGGACGGGCGCCGACGAGCAAGGCGCAGTCGGCGTCGCGGAAGGCGGTCTTGGGGTCGTCGGTGACCACCACGTCCTGAAGCAGGGGGAACGCGCAATCGTCGAGCTCCATGACCACCCCGCGCACGGCGTCCATGGCCTGGGGAATGTCCAGCAACTGGAGGATGACCGGTTGGTCACGGCCCAGCATGTCTCCGTTGGCGATCCTGAACAGCAGGCTGTAGCCGATCTGGCCGGCGGCGCCGGTGACGGCAACGCGCTTGGCGGTCTTGGTCATGAGTTCCTCGCGTGGGGCGGTTGGGAAATGGCCGGCATTGTAGGTGCGTGACGGGATTCTTGTCAATGTAGACCTATGTCTTATATAAGACGTAAGTTATCGACATGATGGGGCGATTATGGTCAAATCCGCCTATGGTCGACGATCGTCCGAATGCTGGCGCCGAAGCGGGCGTGGCCGGGGCCGCCCTCAGCGACGGGCCGCGCTTCACGCCGCTCTACATGCAGATCGCGGCGCTTCTCACGCGAAGCCTGCAAGGCGGGGAGTGGTCGCCCGGTG
>JAUIAI010000362.1 GCA_030425615.1 Gammaproteobacteria bacterium | reverse complement strand
TCTTCCGAGACCACGCACATGGCGAGTTTCCCCAGCCCCTGGCCACCGTACGATTCGTCGATGGTGACCCCGAACGTGCCGAGCGCGCTCATCTCCGCGATCGTTTCGTCCGGAATCAACGCGTCGGCCAGGTGCCAGGCGTGCGCGTTGGGGCGGATCGCCTCGCGCGCAAAGCGCCTGAAGGTCTCGCGCACCATGTCCAGCGTGTCCTCGCCGAGCGTCTCCGTCCCGGTATCGCCGTCGGCGATGGCCACGGCGAGCCGTTCACGCAGTCGTGGATCGCCGGCGCCGTCGATCAGGGCGTTCACCGGGCCGGCAGCCAGCAGTCCCGCGGCGGCGCCGGTCGCGCCCATGTCGGCCGGGCGCACGATCTCGAGCTGGCTCATGGGGATGCCCGAGCCGAGCTGGCTCAGGTATTCGGCCGAGCCGACCGTCGCCAGCGCCGCATCGACCTCGGTGAGAGCACCTGCCTCGGCGAGCCGCTCGCAACGGCGCGCCGTCTCGCCCACTGCCTGACTCAGCGTGGCTGCCCAGGCGAGCCCGTGAACCGCACGCTGGCACCGGTCGGAGGCCGACAGCGGCCGGTCGCCCGCGGCGCCCGGACCGCCGGCCCCGGCGCGCGCGGACTCCACCCGTTGTCCGACCGCCTCGGTCATGGCGAGGACGACCCGCTCGGCGGCCTCGGCGGCATCGGCCAGATTCGCGATCAGGTCACGAGGATTCATCAGGCAGCTCCCGGGGCGGTGTCGGCGACGATGCCGCGAGCGTGCAGATCGCCGACCGCCGCGCTGTCCATGCCGAGCACGTCACCGAGCACCGAGAACGAATCCGCGCCCAGGGCAGGGGCCGGGCGCACGGGTCGGCGCGGACTGCGTGAGTACCAGGCCGGACTTCCGGGGGCGCGGTAGGTCGCGCCGCTCGGCTGGGTGATGGTTCCCATCATGGGGTTGCCCGGCTGGAGTTCCGGATGCGTGGCCATGGTCTCGGAGAGGTTCTGGTAGGGGCCCCAGCAGACCCCGGTCTCGTCGAAGCGCGCGGCAAGCGCGGCAAAGTCGCGCTCGGCGACCGCCCGCGCGACCACGGGGTTGATGGCCTCGCGATGCTCGTAACGAAGTCCCTCGTCCGGTGTCAGGTCGACCCCGCGTTCGCGCTCGATCGCCGCGATCTCCCCGCCGATGTCCAGCGCCTGGACCACGCTGGTCCATTGCTTGGCAGTGACCGCCACGATCATCAGATCGCGTCCGTCCCGGGAGCGGAAGTCGCGTCCGAACGCGCCGAACACGTTGTTGCCCAGCCGCGGCCGGTCCTCGTCGAGAACCTCCACCTCGGCGATCTGTCCGAGCGCGCCCAGCGCCGAGAACGCGACGCTCGACAGCGGCAGGGCGATCTCCTGACCCTCGCCGGTGGCCCGGCGGTGCCGTTCGGCGGCGAGCAGGTGCATGGCACCCAGCGCGCCCGTGAGCAGGTCCCAGCCCGGCATGACGTGGTTGACCGGTCCGTCGGTGCCTTCGGGCCCGGTGTTGAGCGGATATCCGGTCACCGCGTTGATCGTGTAGTCCAGGCCGGAGCGGCCGTCGGCCCAGCCCTGGACGCGCACGGTGACCAGATCCGGCCGATGGCGGCACAGCCGCTCGTGCGACAGGAATCCCTCGCGCGGGAAATTGGTCACGAACAGGCCGGCCTGTTCGCCCGGAGCCGTGATCAGCCGGACGGCGAGTTCGCGTCCCTCGGCCTCGCGCAGGTTGATGGCGATCGAGCGCTTGCCCTTCTGCAGCCCTTCCCAGTACAGGCTGTGTTCGCCGAGCCGTGGCCAACGGCGGTAGTCCGGGCCGCCGCCGATGGGGTCGATTCTCACCACCTCGGCGCCGAGCTGCGCCAGATGAAGTGCGCACGATGGCGCGGCGACGAAGGACGATGCCTCGATCACGCGCATGCCCGCGAGGATGTCGTACATGGGTCTCCTGTTCCTGTCGTGGTGGGCAATCCGTTGCCGGGTCCCGGCCCTTGCCGGGGCGCCACCTGAGCCGGCCGACATGGTAGCGCGAACCCTTCGCACTCGTTGTGTGTCGTGCTGCTCCGGGGACTTGAAAAGTCTGCACGGGTCTCCATCTACGAAGCATCAGGGCGAGCCGGACACCGGGTCCGGAACCCGATCGATCATCTGCCACGGGAAGTGGCCATTTCCGAGGAGTTCCATCATGAACCGTCTCACCGTCTACGATCCTTTCGCCGATGTCTTCCCCGAACTCTTCCGCAACTTCGTCGTTCAGGGACGAAGCGAGAAGAACGGCAATGTCGACATCCGGATCGACGTCAAGGAAACCGAGCAGGCCTACCAGGTGCACGCCGACATCCCGGGCGTCAAGCGCGATGACATCCATGTCGACGTCGACGGCAACCTGGTGTCGATCACGGCCGAAGTCAAACGTGACAACGAGGTCAAGGAAGGCGAGAAAGTCCTGCGTACCGAGCGCTACCGCGGCTCGATGACCCGCAGCTTCACGCTCGCCAACGAGATCGACGAGTCGCAGGCCGGAGCGCGCTACGAGGACGGCGTGCTGGAGCTGACGCTGCCGAAGAAGGCGACCGCCAGCGCGCGCCGTCTGAAGATCGCCTGATCCCGCCGGAACACCCGGCGGCGGTTTCCGCCGCCGGGGCTGGCCAGAAGCCCGTGTCCGTCCGGCGCAACGACGTCAGGCGTTCACGGGCGTTTGTTTGGGGAATCGCTCCAGGAGCGCGGCCAGTTCATCGCGCAGCTCGCGCGTGATCGCCAGTTCCTGTTCGGTCAGCCCCATCGGGTCCGTGCAGGCTCTGTCCGCCATGATGAAGCCCACCGGACTGCCGGCGATCTTGACCGGTACGAGCAGGAAGCTGCGCGCATTGGGGAACAGCACCCGGAACCAGTTCGGCATGTTCTGCGCGATCTTCGGCGCGGTGCAGTCCGCGATGTGGACGTCCGCGCCGTTCGCGAGGACGACACCGAAGAGATCCTTGGGCGCGATGCGGGTTCGTGCCAGACCCTGCAGGGTATCGACCCTGACACCGGCCGCCGCGGTGGGGGGCCAGTCCTCGTTCTCGGGGCGGTGCTCGAACCAGACGACCTTGTCGTAGCCCAGACACTCCAGGATTCCACGCAGGATCAG
Organism: Gammaproteobacteria bacterium; assembly: GCA_030425615.1. GTDB lineage: Bacteria > Pseudomonadota > Gammaproteobacteria > Burkholderiales > Burkholderiaceae_E > JAUIAI01. The sequence goes on along the minus strand of JAUIAI010000362.1, from coordinate 1,333 downwards.
CGGAACGATGCGCATACGTACGCGTTCGTACGGCGTGTTGGTCAGTTGCGCGAATTCGCCGTCGCGTTCGCCCTGAAGATAGGTCTGGACCGTGTCGCGAAGCTCTTCGAGCAGCCCCTTCAGGCGTACGCTGCCGTCCAGCGGCTTGCCCACCGGGTTGAGCGGTGCGTCGTCCGAACGCGCGCCCAGCGAGATCATCGCCGAACGGTTCTTGAGGCGGCTGATCGCCCCGGTGGCATCAAGCTTCTCGAGCGAAGACCAGTATCCGGGTTCGAAAGACTCGCGTCGCAGGTGGGGTGTGAGCAGTCGTGAGAGCACCGCGGTGTCGGCGCCGGACCCGAGCGAGCGTTCGAGCCCGAGCGCTTCGTGCGCGACGGTCTCGATCAGCGCGTCCAGACGACCCTTGTCGATGCTCATGGCGGGGCTGTAGCGGCGGAGTGTCTTTTGCAGCGCGTTGGCGCGATCGTTGGGCTCCGCGTGTTTGAGGCTGCGCGTCACCGAAATGGAAAGGCCCACGCCAAGCGCGAGCCAGTCGCGTCCGGCGACCGCCGGAGTGGGGCGGCCGGTGGTCCGGTTGATCGTCTCCAGGGGCGAGCGCGGCAGCGCCCAGCGCTGGACGATCTCCGCCCCGATCTCGGCGCCCGAAGGCCCGATCAGCTCCCGGTTGACCACCTCGAGCTGGTTCGGATAATGGCGTCGAACGTAACGTAGCGCAGCGAGTTCATGGGGAGCGTGCAGGCTGAAGACGATCTCCGGCAGGTTCGCAAGCAGGGCGCATACCGCGCCCTCTTCGGACACCACCGGATTGCGCGTGTCCAGCAGGGTGCGCGCGAAGCGGCTCGCGAAGGTGGCGTAACCGATCGAGTCGCGAACCATGTCGCGCCGGTTCGGCGGCACGCGTTCTTCGAGCTTGACCAGCCGGCGCGCTTCGGACCGGGTCTGCTCGAGACCCAGCAAGGTCAGCGCCCGGGTGGCCTGCACAACATCGGTGCGGTCGCGGTTGCCGTAGGCGGACCCGTTGGCGACGCGGATCAGGCGCAGCGCGAGCGCGGGGTCGGCGAACACCAGTTCGGTCAGATCCTGGATCCGGATCTGGTCGCGCCCGGCAAGCGATACAAGACGCTGCGGAGCGTCGTTGATCGAAGGCAGATCGCGCTGCGCGTCGACGGCTTGCCGCGGGCCCAGGACGTTCCCGAGGGCGTGGGCGTCAACGCCCTGGTCGCTGGAACGCGCAGCGACATGGGCGACGGCAACACGCTGTACAGCACACGACTCAAGCCGCAACTCCCATCCTGATAAATTCAGGAGATCCAGCTACAGCTTGTGCGACCGC
>JAUIAI010000361.1 GCA_030425615.1 Gammaproteobacteria bacterium | reverse complement strand
CGTGCTCGACCTGCCGCTCGTGTACCAGCTCGAGGCCTCGTACGTACAGGAGGGAACCCGTCAGGCGCCGCGACCGGTGCAGAGCGAGACCCGCTACGCCCGTGGCGGCATCGTTCCCAGACCCCTGTTCGAACGCGCGCGGCAGGCTTACCCGATGCTGCGTTACCCGTGGCGGGAGGCTCGCGCTGCCATGGTCGCGATGGCCGAAGGCGATCCCGGCCTCGAGGCGATCCAGATCGAATACGTGAACCCGGAGAGCGGCACCAGCGCGCAGAACATTCTCGGCTTCTACGCGCTGATGCTTCGCCCGGGTCAGACATTGAGAATGCCTCCCCGCTCGCCGGCGAGCATCTTTCACATGATCGAGGGGTCGGCCGACGTATCGATCAACGGCGAGTCCTTCGCGCTCCGGGAGGCCGACACCTGCTGCGCGCCGGGCTACACCGCGATCCGGCTTGCCAATGGCTCAGGCACGGCGCCCGCATTCCTCTTCATGGCCGACGAATCCCCGCTGCACCGCAAGCTCGGTCTCTACGAGGACTGGACCGGCAGGGAATGACCAGCGGCCGGGCGCATACGCGCCGGCCGGCCTTCCAAAAACCTCAACCGCCGAACAAGGCCGAATAGCGGATAGCGATTTCCATCAGCCGGTTGACCCCGCGCACCTCCAGCTTGTCGGCGATGTTGTTCCGGTGCGTCTGCACGGTGCGCGGGCTGATACCCAGGCGCTCCCCGATCATCCGGCTCGTCAGTCCCTGACCCAGCAGACGCATGATGTCGCGTTCGGTGGGCGACAACGCCGCGGCCTTCAGGCCCAGCCCGGCCGCCGCTCCGTGCGCATCGGCCGGCCCGACCGATTCGCTCGTGTGAAAGCCGCCGGGTGGAACCGCCAGCGCCGCCACGATCTCGCCGAGCGCGTCTTCCTTGGCGATGAAGGCCCGGGCACCGAGCGCTTTCGCGCGCTCGGCGAAGGCGCGTTCCGCGTACATCGACAACACGACGACGTGCAGGTCGGGGAAGCGCCCCTGTCCCCATTCCAGGACGGCGAACCCATCGCGGCCAGGAAGTGCGATATCCAGCAGCAGGACATCCGGCGCGAGGTCGCGCAGCGCCGCGATTCCCTCCTCGGCATTGCTCGCCTCGGCCACGATCTCCAGTGTCGGGTCCTTCGCCAGCGCCGTGGCCAGCCCGACCCGGAACAGTGGGTGGTCATCGCAGATGACCACGCGTCGACGCTCGGCCGATGCATCACGGCGATCGCTCATTTGCACCTCCTTCGGGGGCTTCCGGCAGGCTCCGCCTGCGCGTCGCATCTGTCCGGCTCAGCGGGACGACCACCCTCATCCGGACGCCGCCCTCGTCGGCGACGCCGATCTCCAGACGACCGCCGAGGATGCGCACCCGCTCCTGAATCGACGTCAGTCCGAGCCCGAAGGAACGCGTTCCGACCGAGGACTCGCCGAAGCCGCGCCCGTCGTCGCTGATCACCATCTCGAAGTCCGCTGCAGTGGTTTCGAAACTCACGCGGCACCGGGTGGCATTCGCATGCCGGACGATGTTGCTGATCGCCTCCTGGACGATCCGGTACAAGTGGAGCCTTTGCTCATCATCGAGCCTGCCTTCGTCCACGGCGAAGCGGCTCTCACAGCTCGGACCGCCGTCCGTATCGACACCGGTGAGCAGTCCCTTGACGGCGCCCACCCAGCCGAGATGGGCCAGACTGGCCGGATGCATGTTGCGCGAGATCCTGCGCAGACCGTCGAGAACCTGGGCGGCCTGACCCGCGGCCTCGGCGAAACCTTCCGCGGCGTCGTCGGCGCTGGTCACAGGCTGCCCGGCGCGCTGGCGAAGCGTGTTGATGAGGAACAGCAACCGCTGGCCCGCGCTGTCGTGGATGTCCTGTGCAACGCGCTTTCGCTCGCGATCCAGGACCTGCAGCATCCGCGAAGCCGCCACGTCGCGGGTACGCCGCAGTTCACGCTCGGCATGAACGCGCCCCTGCTCTGCCGATCGCACTCTCATCGCGATCACCAGGGAGAAGAGCATGGCCTCCAACGCCAGCGAGAACTCCAGTGCATTGCGCAGCAACAGGCCGAACTCGGCGCCGCCGATCCGGTGCGCCACCGTCAGAAGCACGCCGGGCATCATGCCGATCGCGAACGGGATGGCGAGGATCGTCGCGAATCCGTCGCCGAGCAGGGCTCGCCGCCCGATCGCAGCCGCGATGATCAGGAGTGTCGACACCGAGCCGACGAGCAGTGCGAGACGGATCCAGCCGTAGGGCAGCGACGCTCCCGCCAGCGATGCCAGCGCGGCCAGCGCGAACAGCGGCACCGGCCAGAGCATCCGCGCCCGCCGCGCGGGCGGGGCTCCCGAACGCCTGAGAAACGCATGGACGAACAGCAGACCGAACGCGTTGGCGCAGGCCAGCCCGAGGTTCATCGCCGGATCGCCCCACTCCGGCCGCTCCGGCCACAGCAACCATGCGTCGTCGCCAGACAGATGCATCGCGACGACGAGCAACGAGACGATCGTCAGCGCATTGAACAGAAAGACACGGTCGCGAAGCAGCGCGGACACGATCAGGTTGTAGGCGATGATCGCCACGACGAATCCGGTGAGGAAGAGCCGCAGCAACCGGTCGGACTCCTCGCGGTCCTGGAGGGATTCCTGCGACTCGACCCGGATCCCGAATGCCAGGACGGACGCCTGCTCGATGCGCAGATAGGCGACGTCTCCGACCGGACTGCCATCGAGCGCCAGCGCGATCGAAGTGGCTTTCACCACCCGGTCGGCATAGGGGATGCGGTCCCCGCTGACGGCGCTGCGCCATCGACCGTCCGGATCGCGCCAGTACAGTTCGGCGAAATCGACGATGGAGGTCGGGCCGACGACGTGCGACGGAGTCAGGCCGCCCAGCCTGAGCCAGACGACCCGCCGCCAGGGGCCCATTCGCACGGGTTCGGTGCCCAATGGCCCCCAGGCACCGACCGGCATCCGCAGAACCTCCTGCAGGGATGCCGGCTCGACCGCCGTCGTCAGCCTGTCGATGCGCACCTCCGCCCGCGCCGACCCCGTGCCGGCCGCCAGGAGGAGGCAGACCAGCATCGCGACCAGGCCGGCGGATCGCGACATCAGTTGCCCGGACAACCCACCGAGTAGTTCCAGGCTGTCCCGCTGGTGTTGCCGCTGCAATTCGGCTCGACCTGCACGCTGACGAATCCCGCCAGCCCCGAGAAGGGGATCAGACGGGTGTCGCTGCCGCTCACGCAACCGGTATCGAACAGCGTGCCGCCGTCGTAGACCACGCGGATGCGGTCCTTGATGGTGTACATCTGATACGAGAACGAGAACGTGCCGGAGGTGGCGCCAAGCGGAACCGTGCGCGTGTCGGGCTGGTCGCCGCCGGCCTGCTGCACCTGGCTGCAGGTTCCCAAAGGCGCCGGGTCCTCGATGTCGCCGGCGGCCACGGGCGAGGCATCCACCCGCGTGACAGCGCCGGCATTGGCCGTCACGTCGAGATCCACGTCGCGAAGGTGATCACGCGTCAGGACCGCCGCCTCCCAGTCTCCTTCCGGCAGATTCGGGCAATCGCCATCGTCGGTGGAGCAGAAGTAGATCCGGCAGGTGTTGGCTGCTTTCTCGAAGCGCGGATCACCCCAGGTACCGGGTTCGGACAGCACCTTGGCCTGGTCCGGCACCACGATCCGGCACTCCTTGCTGGTGAAGATCGCCATCATGTTGTCGCGAATCTCACCGAGCTTGGTCCGGATCTCGTTCAGATCGAGCAGTGTGCCGATCTCTTCGGGCGCTATCGCACCGAAAGCCGGCATCAGACCGTTCTCGAAGACGAAACTGCGGGCGTGCTCGATACCGGTCTGCAGCGCCTTGAGCGTTCGAGCCGGGGCCGTCTCGATGATCGCGCGCGCACGCGCCGCGGCGTCGGAGAGTCCCGAATTGCGGAAATGCTCCGTGAGCGATCGCTCGATGGAGTCGAGCTCGGGCTGAGTCGGTGCGACCGAGTGTCCGGCGTTGCGCTTCTGCTCCTCCTTGTAGATGTAGGTGGCCGTGGCCACCGCGAGCAGCACGATCGGCAGGGGCACGAACTTCTCGTCGCCGCCGGAACCCGACGCGGCCGGCCCGAGTCCGTAGACCAGGTCCTGGATGTGGTTCTCGCTCTCGGAGAGATTGTCCGCCGCTTGTCCGAGACGCGCCACCAGCGCCGGATAGGTCTGCTCCCAGTAGGTGTTCCAGTCGTCGTAGCGCTCGTCGGTGAGCGCGGCCAGCGCCTGTTCGTCGCCCTTGGCAATGCCCTCGAGCACCGCACGGAACTCCGCCATGCGCTGGTACTGGAAGTCGATGGCCGCGGCCTTGTCCGTCGGCGTCGGCAGCGAAGCCGCCGGAGCCACGAGCGCATTCACGGCGCTGTTGCCGGTAGACGTGTCCGAACCGACATCGGACGGCGAATCCGCCCCCCC
>JAUIAI010000360.1 GCA_030425615.1 Gammaproteobacteria bacterium | reverse complement strand
GGCGGTGGACAAGTTCGAGTACCGGCGGGGCTTCAAGTTCTCCACGTACGCCACCTGGTGGATCCGGCAGGCCATCACCCGTTCGATCGCCGACCAGGCCCGCACGATCCGCATCCCGGTTCACATGATCGAGACGATCAACAAGATGAACCGCATTTCGCGCCAGATCCTGCAGGAGACGGGGCAGGAGCCGGACCCCGCCACGCTCGCCGAGCGCATGGAGATGCCCGAGGACAAGATCCGCAAGATCCTGAAGATCGCCAAGGAGCCCATTTCCATGGAGACGCCGATCGGCGACGACGACGACTCGCATCTGGGCGACTTCATCGAGGACACCACCACCCTGGCGCCCTCGGAGGCCGCGCTGCACGACTCGATGCGCGACGTGGTCAAGGAGGTGCTGGATTCGCTGACCCCCCGTGAGGCCAAGGTGCTGCGGATGCGTTTCGGTGTCGAGATGAGTACGGATCACACGCTCGAGGAAGTGGGCAAGCAGTTCGACGTCACCCGTGAGCGGATCCGCCAGATCGAAGCCAAGGCACTACGCAAACTGCGTCATCCCAGCCGCGCGGACAAGCTGAAGTCCTTCCTCGAAGGCCAGTAAGAGGGCAGTGATGGCGGCGTTACCCGCCACCCGGCTGGTCGAGCCGTCAGCCACCTTGCGGTGGCTCGCGCGCGGCTGGCGGGACTTCAACCGGATCCCGCTGGTGTCGCTCGGCCACGGCCTGGCGCTGCTGGTGGCCACCGCGGCCATCGTGGCGATCGGACGGTTCGACGCCGCGCTCCTGGCCGGCGCCTTCAGCGGCTTCGTGCTGGTGGCGCCGGCGCTTTGCTTCGGTCTCTATGCCAACAGCCGCGCGCTCGAGCGTGGCGAGCGTACGGGCGTGCGGGCGTGTTCACTGGCACTGCGCCGCGCCGCACGGCCGGCTTTGAGGGCAGGCATGCTGCTGGCCCTGACCGGTTCCGTATGGGTCCTGCTGTCGTCGCTGCTGGTCGCCCGGGCAGGCCTGGAGGTAGGCGGTATCGAAGGCTATCTGCGCTTCTTCGCCGTGGAGGGAGCCGACTCCGCCGTCTTCTGGATGTGGCTGCTCGCAGGCGCGCTGCTCGCCGCGCTGGTGTTCGGAGCCACCGCCGTCTCCCTGCCCATGCTGATCGACCGCGACGTCACGGTCGGCGATGCGGTACGCACGAGTATCCGCGCGGTGGGGGAGAACCCGGTCACCATGGCGCTCTGGGCGGCGATCATCATGATGCTCGTACTGGTGGCCGTGGCCACGGTCATCGGCCTCGTGGTGCTGGTGCCGGTGCTCGGCTACGCGAGCTGGCATGCGTACCGCGAACTGGTCGTCGCCGATCCGGCCACCCGCGCAGGAACCTTCGGCTGATGTTCGGTTTCACCGAGGAACAGATCTCCCACTTCGGTGTGACGTTCGGCGTGGGGGCGTTCATCGCCTACATGCTGTTCATCATCTGGAACCTGGCCAAGGAATCGAACGCCGGCCGGTTCGGAACCTTTGTACTGTTCTTCGTGCTCGCTTTCGGCATGCTCGGTTTCATCGCCAAGAGCGTCATCCAGTGGGTGATGGGCATCTGAGCCGTCGCTCACGGATCCGCCCGCCCCGTGATTGAACAAAAAACCGGCCAGGTGGCCGGTCTTCATGCGCAGGGTCGCGGTCCGGGAGTCCGCAGAGGCTCCCGCCTGGCTGCCGAGGGGCGCGGTCCGGGAGTCCGGAGCGGACCCCGGCTGTCCGCCCGGTGTCAGGGCCAGCGCCGCCCCAGCTTGCCGGCCTGCACCTGGACCAGGGTGCGCTTGATGGCGAACATCGAACTGCGCGCCCGGCCGAGGATCTCGTCCGGTCGGCGGCCGTGCATCGGCGCCACCGCGCTTCCCACCGACGCGGCGATCGTGCAGGTCAGGCTCGTGAGGACAATGGGGGCGGAGAGCGTTTCCATCACCTTCTCGGCAATCTGGTTCGCGCGCTCTAGCGTGTTCACGCTGTCCAGGACCAGCACGAATTCGTTGCCGCCGGTGCGGGCGATGAGGTCCTGCTCGCGCAGGACGCGCTGCAGGCGGCGGGCGACGATACAGAGGATCTGGTCGCCGAAGCCTTCGCCGTTGGCCTTGTTGAGGTCACCGAAACGATTGATGTCGACGCACAGCACCGCGAAGGGCTGGCGGCGCAGATCGCGGGCGAGCATCGAGGCGATTCGCTTGTGAAGCGCGCGCCGGTTCAGTGCGCCGGTCAGCGGGTCGCGGCTGGCGGCGCGTTCATTGGCCTGACGCCGCAGCCAGTCAGAGGTCTGGTCGCTCACCGTCCAGAGCAGCCCGCGCGCAGGGTTGCCCGGGTCGAAGCGGCGGACCTGCACGCTGAAGTAGCGCGGCGTCGCACCATTGAGAGACAGATTGACCGTCCGGCTGTCGTGACCGGTCACCCGTGCGTCCGCCCGATCGATCAGGCGCTGCAGCCGCTCGCTGGTCATGCCCACCGAAGATGCCAGTTCGGCCATCAGCGACTCGCCGCTGCCTTCGCCGAACCACTGGCGGAAGCGGGCATTGGCGCGGCCGAGCTTGCCGTTCACGGTCTGCGCGATGCCGAGCTGACTCGTGCTGAACAATGCGAGCTGCTGGGACATCAAAGAGCGCTCGCGGTTACGCGCGCGCTGGTGCTGATCGAGCGTGGTCAGCGCGCGCACGACCTGGTCGAGCACCAGCACCGTGGCAACGAGCAGTCCGAACACCAGCAGTGGCGATACCTGGCCGATCTGGGCCAGGGTGGCGATCACGGCGGCGATCATCAGTGGAGCGGCTGCCGCGGCGTAGACGAGCGGGCTGCGGGCCAGCGGACGCAACAATAGCAGCGGTGAAACGATGCCGAGCAGTACGAGCGCGACCTGGGAATCGGCCGCGGGCGCTCCGCCGGAAGCGATGATCGCGCCGACGAAGGCGTACACGACAAGGGTGCCCACGGCCGTGCGGTGCTCGACCCGGGCCAGCGAGGCCGCATCAGAGGCGGGTTGCGAGAGCTGGCGGGTGAGGACCCAGGCCTGAATCGCGACGATGGCCAGCGCCCCCGCCAGGCCGGCGAGCAGGATGCCGTTGGCGAACTTGCCCAGACCGAGCGCGGCCGTGGTCAGCACCACGCCTGCGCTGATGAGTGCGAGGAAGACGGCATTGGATTGCAGCGCCGCGACTCGCGGCTCCAGACGGGAGGGATCGTCGGTGAACAGCCAGCGTGCGGCGGCGGCCGGAGAAAACCTCATGCGGCGCGGTCTCTGAAAGTGGATCGGCAAAGCGGGAGAATATCCGGATTCGGGAGGGCGCCGTGTGACCGGATCGTCGGTCGGTCGTGATCCAGGGACGAACTGCGGTCGTCGGTTCGTCCAGGACAGGGCCCGTCAGGTGATCCCGTCGGCCGATGGCGCCAGTCTATACTCCACCCGCCGGGCCTCTAGCTCATGTTGGTTAGAGCAGCGGACTCATAATCCGTTGGTGCGGGGTTCGACTCCCCGGGGGCCCACCATTCTTGCGCAGCGCCTTGAAATCGCGGGTCTTTTCCCGTTCTTCGCCGCGTGACCCCGGCACGGTTCTCACGCGGTCGTCAGCCCGCGCCGCGCACGGACCCGGCCCTCGCGAAGAGCAGCCTGCAGCAGCCGATCGTTTTCGGCCAGATTCGCCCGGGAACCCTCCCGATGCCAGAGGTGCAGCACGGGAGCCGCGTAGCGCAGGCTCTTGACGCGTAGCCCGGCGTTGATCAGCCGAACGGCCAGTTCGGAATCCTCGAGCCCCCACCCGGTGATGTCCTCCTCGAATCCGCCGACCTGACGCAGAGCCCGCAGGGCCACTGAGAAATTGCAGCCGCGCACCCACTCCCACCGGCGTGGCGACCGCGTGCGCCAGTTGCCGTCGGGCAGTCGCACGAGCGGGCCCAGACGGTTGACGCGGCCGCGCAGCCGGTCGCCGATCCATTGGAGCAGCGAGCGGTCGGGAATGTCGACATCGCCGGCCTCGATGGCCCGGGTCCAGGTCTCGGAGGCCAGAATCCGGGGACCGGCCAGGATGCAGTCGGGCTCGAAGCAGGACACGTGGTCGTGAACGAAGTCGCGCAGCGGAACACAGTCACCGTCGAGGAAGAGCGCGATGGTGCCGTGTGCGCCTTCGATGGCGCGGTTCATGATCAGCGACTTGCGAAATCCGTCGTCCTCGTGCCAGCAGTGGACGAGGGGCAGGCCGCGATCGCGCCAGCGCGCGACGATTTCGGCGGTGGCCGGCGCGCTGCCGTCGTCGGCCACGATGATCTCTTCGGCCGGACGCGACTGACGGGAGAGCCCGTCGAGGACCCGGTCCAGCGCGGCAGGCCGGTTGTAGGTCGAGACGAGAACCGAAACCGTCTGCGCGTCGGCGTGCGGCACGGGCGGTTCCGGGCGCTTCAGAGCGTGCGCGCCGAGAAGGTGTCGCAGCGTCGGTGGTCGCCGCTGTC
>JAUIAI010000359.1 GCA_030425615.1 Gammaproteobacteria bacterium | reverse complement strand
CCGTCATCATGGCCGGCAAGGTCTCTGCGGGCGCCGACCCCGCCGGTGTGGCCGTGGCCTTCGTCGGTGTGCTCGCGCTCACCGTGGCCACGCTGCTGGTCGGCGGTACCTTCGCGCGAAACCCCAATACCCTGATGATCGTCGGCGTGCAGATGCTCGTGGGTTTCGCCACGGTCCTTCCGTTGTCCTTTGCGTTCGAGGACTGGGTGGTGAATCCCACCGTGTCGCTGGCCCTGGCGTTCGCCTGGACGACCCTGGTCCCTGGGCTGCTGGCGACACTGGTCTGGTTCGGTCTGGTGCGGCGCATCGGACCCACGGCCGCCGCGTCCTTCCATTTCCTGAACCCGTTCTTCGGCGTGGTCATCGCCGCGCTGGTGCTGGGGGAGGCGATCACCGGACGCGACGCGCTCGGCGTGGCCGTGATCATGGCCGGCATTCTGGCGGTCCAGGTGAGTCGAAGGCGGATCGCTGCCGCCAGGGCCGTGACCCGCTGACGACCCGCCCGGTATCGCGGGTCAGGCGGGGATGCGCACCGGCATCGACGCAATGCCGTGTACGAAGCAGGAGTTCACGCGTACGGGTTCTCCGACGACCTCGATACGGGGGAAGCGCTGCAGGATCTCTTCCCACAGGATGGTCAGTTGCATCTCGGCCAGCCGGTTGCCCACGCAGCGATGGATTCCGAAACCGAACGAGAGGTGATTCCGGGGGCGGGCGCGGTCGATGATGAACCGATCGGGCTCCTCGATGGCGGCGTCATCGCGGTTGCCCGAGGCGTACCACATGACCACGCGCTCGCCCGCGCGAATCGTCTGTCCCGCCAGTTCGGTGTCCACGAGGGCCGTTCGCGCCATGTGCGACAGCGGGGTCTGGTAGCGGATGATCTCGGGCACCATGCTCGTGACCAGAGCGGGGTTGGCGACGAGCTTCTCGTATTGATCGGGGTTCTGATTGAGGAACCACAACCCGCCGCTGATGGAGTTGCGCGTGGTGTCGTTACCGCCGACCGTCAGCAGAACGACGTTGCCCCGGAAATTGGAAGGTGTCATCTCCCGGGTGGCCGGCGAGTGCGCGAGCATCGAGATCAGATCGTTGCTCGGCTCGGCGTTCACCCGTTCGTTCCACAGTCCGGTGAAGTAATCGAACATCCTGGCCAGTTCGACATCCCTTGCCTGCCAGGCCGGTTCGTCGTCGATGGGCGGGACGGCGGTGATCACCTCCGTCCAGTAGGGCAGGAGGTGGCGGTCGTCGAACGGGAAGCCGAACAAGGTGGCCAGCATCTGCGCGGTGAGTTCCTTCGAAACGCGCTCCACCCAGTCGAAGGTTTCGTTTCGGGGCAGGTCGTCCAGGATTCGGCAGACCCGCTCGCGGATCAGGCCGGACAGCCGCTTCAGGTTGTCCGGCGCCACGACAGGGCTTACCGCCCGCCGTTGAGCGTCGTGGTCGGGTGGGTCCATCGCGATGAACGATCGGTTGCGAACCCTTGCCGGAACGTTCATCACCACGATGCCGCCGTGTTCCGCTTCGGACGAGAAGACCTTGTGGTTGATGTCCACGGACATGATGTCCTGATAGCGGGTGACCGACCAGAAGGCGCGCCCCGCGACGGCACCGGCCTCGCGCCGGAAGTGAACGGGCGCCTCGCGTCGCAGACGTTCGTAGTAGGGCCAGACGGTATCCTGCGCATGGAGTGCGCCATCGGACAGATCGATGTCCTCGAGCGGCATGGCGTAGGCGGCCTCGCGGGCCCTGGCCTGCAAGGCCTCGCGGGCCGCCCGGGTCAGTACGGCGTGGGTCATGTCATCCTCCGGTGCGACATCGGATCACGCACGGGTGACCGGGCCCGTGCCGGTCGCCCGGGGCGGCGTCGATATTCGTTTTCCGCCAGTGGAAACGAACGGTCAGGCCGTGTCAAGCCGCGGCATCGCAGTGCAACGAACCAGCGCGACACTGTCGACCGTCATGCTGAAGGATCACGGCCTGGCCAACACCTGCATTCGCAACACGCACCGGCTCACCCCGGGCGCACCCCGCATGGTCGGTCCCGCCTACACGCTGCGCTACATCGCCGGGCGGGAAGACCTGCTTCCGCAGCAGTGGCTCGGCCACCCGGACAACCTGATCCGGCCCGCGATCGAGTCGCTGCCGGCCGGCGTGGTACCCGTCCTCGATTGCGGCGGCCACCCCGAAGTCGGTCTGCTGGGCGGCAACCTCTGGGCGCGCATGATCGCGCGCGGTGTGGCGGGGGTCGTGACCGACGGCGGCATGCGCGACCGCGACGAGATGCAGGGGCTGGGCGTTCCCGTGTTCTGCCGGGACATCGTCGTGCCGACGAGTTTTCCCACGCTGATGCTGGTCGCCGTACAGGAGCCGGTGGCCTGCGGCGGCGTGCCCGTGTTCCCGGGCGATGTCCTGGTCGGAGATGCGGACGGCGTGGTCGTCATCCCGGCTCATCTGGCGGCCGCCGTGGCAGAGACCGGCGCCGCGCTCGAGGACATCGAGCAGTGGGTGCACAGGCGGCTTCGCCGGGGCGACGCCCTGGACGGGCTCTACCCGCCCGACGAGAAGGCGCAGGCCGAATTCGCCGCCTGGGTGGCGGCGGGGCGTCCGGACGACCGCCTGGTGGTCTGAACACGGCAGACGCCGCGGAGCTCGCTCAGCCGGGGCGGGCTCCCGGGCTCGTATAGGTCTTGCTCACGATCTTCCAGCCGTCCTCGAAACGCGCGAGCGTGAACAGATTGACGAAGTCCATGCCGAAGTAGTCGAGCTCGATCATCGTCGCCGAGGCCGCGTCGCCGTGCACCGAGATGCCGCCGATCTCGACCGCGTAGCCGGCCCCCGCCGGCGAGGATTCGGCCCTGGCGACCCGGTCGATGAACTTCGCGATCGGCACGTCCCAGCGTTTGGCCCCCATGTTGCCGAACATCATCGCATCGGCGTGGAAGGCTTCGCGTAGCAGGTCCGGCCGGCCGCCGGCGCCCTCGATGTACTTCTGCAGGACCGTGCGCACGGCGGCTGTGTCGTCCAGGGAATCGCGGATGCTCATGGGGGCTCCCGTTCGGTTGGGTTCCGCTCATTCTCCCCTGAACGCGCGCTCGAGGGCGGCGATGTCGATCCGCTTCATGGTGAGCATGGCCGAATGCGCGCGCGCCGCGGCCTCGCGGTCGTCGGACGTGAACAGCGCGGGCAGTGCACGCGGCGTGATCTGCCAGTGCACACCGTAGCGGTCGATCATCCAACCACAGGGGTGTTCGGTGCCACCGTCGCCATGCAGGCGGTCCCAGAGCCGGTCGGTGTCTTCCTGGCCGTCCGTGAGCACCGCGATGGAGAAGGCCGGCGTGTGCTCGAAGCGCACGCCGGCGGCCAGCGCCATGTAGGGTGCTCCGGCGATCGTGAATTCGACGATCTCGAAGTTCGGTTCGGTGTCGTTCGGCCGGATGACGGCTTCGATCCGGCTGTCGGGCAGCAGCGAAACGTAGTAGTTCGCGGCGGCCTGCGCGTCGTTCTCGAACCAGAGGCAGGATCGAAGGGCGGAGGGGTGGTTCATGGGCAAGCCTCGTGCAAGGATTCGGGGTGCCGGCGGTGGCCCGAAACCCGCGGTGCCGGCGGATTCCGGCGCAACCGGTGGGTCAGAGAGAGGCGGCGAGGGCTTCGAGTTGCCTGGCGGCGGCCGTCCAACCCGGCTCGAAGCCCATGGCCTCGTGCGCCTCGCGGTCTTCGGCGCTCCAGTGCCGCGCCTGCGCGCGATAGGCCGTGCCCCCGCCGGGCGCATCGGCCAGGGTGATGACGCCCGTCATGAACGGCTTGCCGGACGGGTGCCAGCCGGTCGTGAACGCATCGGTGAAGACCAGGCGTTCGTGCGGCTCGACGGCGAGGAAGACGCCCTGATTCGGATGCTCGTCGCCCTCGGGTGAGCGCATGGTGACGTCGAAGCGTCCGCCAGGGCAGGGGTCCATCTCGGCACGGGCCACCTGCCAGGGCGCGGGGCAGAACCAGCGTTGCAGCAGGCCGCTTTCGGTCCAGCAGCGCCAGACGGCGTCCCGCGGGGCGCGCAGGGTCAGTTCGAGGGTCAGCACGCGGCCGGCACTATCAGCGGTCTGGTCGGGCGTCGTCATGGTTGGTGGTCTCCGGGACGGTGGAGGGATCACGCCCGAACAACAGCGCGATGTAGCGGCGAAGATGATCCAGGCTGTCGCGCGCCAGGGCGACGTCGTCGGCGGCCTTGGCCAGCACGAAGGCGCCCTGGAGTACGGCCTGGGTGTGCCGGGCGAGGCTGACTGCGTCGACCGGCGTGGCGGGGGGGTGGCGCACGATCGCCTGTTCGAAATCTTTCACCAGCGTGGCGGCGTGACCGAGGATGCTGTCGGCCGCGGCCTCCCGGATGGCCGGGTGGCTGGCGTGCACTTCCTGGGCCAGGGTGCCGGCCACGCAGGTGTACTCGGCCGGCGCGCCGCGAAGCAGCGTCCGGCGAAAGTCCAGGTA
>JAUIAI010000358.1 GCA_030425615.1 Gammaproteobacteria bacterium | reverse complement strand
GATGGATTCTGAATGCGGATTCACGACGGCGCAGCGTGCCGCGCATGTGAAATGTCTTTGCCTCTCTCGTCACCGATCCGGGACCGGACCGCCGCCCCGTTTGCGCAAATCATGACTACGAAATAGTCAAATTTCGCGTTTCATCCGGCGGCAGTTTACATGCATCCGGAAGCCGCCGGGAACCCGCATCCGTCCCGTACAGGCGCGCTGCGGCCGACGCGCGGCCCCACGAGCGCTAAGATCCCCGGCACGCCCGGGAGCCCCGGGCGAAATCTTGCCGCCCCGCGGCAAACGGCCACCAGGAGACACCGCCATGCGGCTCACGCCCGAACAGATCGACCGTTATCGTCGCGACGGCTTCGTGGTGGTCGAGGACCTGCTGCCAGAGGCCATGCGCCGGCGGATGAAGAGTGCGCTCGCCGAACTCGTCGAAGCATCCCGTGCCGTCGAAACCCATGACCAGGTCTACGACCTGGAACCGGGGCATACGCCGGCCAACCCCAGGGTGCGTCGCATCAAGAAGCCGCATCTGCGCAACGGTGTCTTCGATGCCTTCATGCGCAGCCCGGCCGTACTCGACATCGTCTCCGCGCTCCTCGGGCCGAGCGGCGTGCGGCTGCACGGCTCGAAGCTGAACCTGAAGGCCGCCGGGTACGGCTCACCGGTCGAGTGGCATCAGGACTGGGCGTTCTACCCGCACACCAATGACGACGTCTGCGCGATGGGCGTGTACCTGGACGACGCGACCCAGGACAACGGTGCGATGCTGGTGATTCCGGGCAGCCACGACGGGCCGCTGCACGACCATCACCACCCGGACGGATACTTCTGCGGTGCGATCGATCCCGAGCGGTCGGGCATCGATTTCTCCCGGGCGGTCGCCCTTACGGCCCCCGCCGGCGCCTGCAGTTTCCACCATGCCCGCCTGCTGCACGGCTCGGCGCAGAACCTTTCCGATCGGCCCCGCAATCTGCTGCTCTACGAGTTCGCGGCAGCGGACGCCTACCCGCTGCGCGAGACACCGGAGTGGACTGCCTACGAAGCACGCCTGCTGCGGGGCGAATCCTCCGTGACGCCGAGGCTGAAGGCCTGCCCGGTGCGGCTCCCGTTTCCGCCGCCTCCCCGCGAGGGCTCGATCTACGAGAGCCAGAGCCTGGCCGAGCGACGCTTCTTCGCGGTCGGCGCACCGTGACCGTGCGGCGCCCCGACCCGGCTCCGGTCCTGGTGGTCGGCGCCGGTCCGGTCGGGCTCACCCTGGCCTGGCGGCTGGCCCGCGCCGGACGACAGGTACGGGTCTTCGAGGCCGACGAGGGCATCACGTCGCAACTGAGGGCGTCCACCTTCCATCCGCCGACGCTCGACATGCTGGAAGACGACGGCATCACCACGGCACTGCTCGCCGCCGGCCGGGTGACCCCCGGCTGGCAGATCCGCATTCACGAGACCGGCGAGCGGGTGACCTTCGATCTCGGCGTCCTGGCCGAGGACACCGGCCACCCGTACAGGCTGCAATGTCATCAGGCGGAGCTCTCGCGCCGGCTGATGCGGCAGCTCCGGAGTCTCGACGTGGAGGTCGCCTTCGGCTCACGGGTGACTTCGGTGGGCCAGGACGATACCCACGCCTTCGCCACGCTGGAAGACGGTCGCCGTTTTACCGGCAGCCATCTCGTGGGCTGCGAGGGCGCCAGGTCGGTCACCCGCGAAGCCATCGGAGCGGACTTCGCGGGCGCGGCCTATCCCGAAACCACCGTGCTGGCCACGACGGAGTTTCCGTTCGAAAACATCATGCCCGACCTGGCCGGCGTGAACTACGTCTGGAAGGCGGGCGGCACGTTCTCGCTGCTGCGACTACCGGACTGCTGGCGCTGCTCGTTCCAGGCGCGCGACGACCAGGACGAGGCCGCGGCGACCTCGCCGGCCGCGTTGCAGGCTCATCTTCGCGAGATCCTGCCGACGCACGCCGATTCGGTCGAGGTCATCGAGACGCGTGCCTACCGTGTTCACCGGCGTCTCGCCTCGCGCTGGCGTCTCGGAAGACTCTTCATCGCGGGCGATGCGGCCCATCTGAACAGCCCAAAGGGCGGCATGGGGCTGAACGGCGGGATTCACGATGCGTTCGCGCTCGCGGACGCTCTGCTCGACGGCACGGAAGCGGCGCTGGCACAGTACGAACACCGTCGCCGGCCGGTGGTCGACGAGGCCATCATCGGCCAGGCGGACCGCAACCGCGCCCGGATGGCGATCCCGGACGAGAACGGCCGCCGCGCCGAACTGGAGAGGCTGCGTGCCATCACGCGCGACCCCGCGAGACTGCGCGATTTCCTGCTCGAGAGCAGCATGATCGCGGGGCTTCGCCGGGCCGCTCAGCCAGCCGCCGGGAACAACAGCCGGTAGCGCGGCAGCCAGTGCCCGCCGTCGAGCCAGGCCGGCAGCGTGACGGGCCCGCTCTCGCCGCCGCAGGCGGCCCAGGCCAGCGCGAGGTTGACCGACAGCACCGGCGCCGCACCCGCCGCGCGCGGTTCGGCGAGCGTGGCGAGGGTGGGCATTCCCGTTCCGAGCAGCACGATGGCGTCACCGGGGTTCCCCTCCAGCGCCCGCACGGCCGACGAGCACGCCTGCGGCGACATGGCATAGAAGGGATGGAACGAATCGCCGGCCACCGCCGCCTCCCGGACGGCGACGATCTCGAGCCCGACGCTCTCCCAGTAGCGCACGGCCGCGCGCGTCAGCGACGCAGGATAGGGCGAGACCAGACTGATTCGCCGCGCGCCCAGCACGCCGAGCGCTTCGCGCACCGCGCGCGCGGCGGTGACGAGTGTCCGGCCGGTTCGATCGCCCAGCTCGTTGACGAGAGCCTCTTCCTGCTCGTGACCGATGAGATACGAGGACCCCGTGCAGGCGAACGCGATCGAGCGCAGCGGCGCGTTCGCGAACTGCTCACAACGCTCCTCCAGGTTCCGCGCGTAATCACGGAGGCGCGCCTCGACATCGCCGCCGGTGCTGGTGAGCCTGGCGTTCAGCAGCGACCAGTCCGGCGGCAGCAGGCACCAGAACTCCGGTTCGACGGTGGTGTTCGCCTGCGGCGTGAGCACGCCGATGACGGACGCCGGCGATGTCATGGCCTGGGGCCGGTCGTCATCACCGGAGCCGGGGCACGCGGGCGGTCATGGCCGGCGCCCGCAGGAAATCGAAGTCGCACCCGTGCTCGGCCTGGGTCACGCTGCGCATATACAGCGCACGGTACCCGCGCGCATCTGCCGGCCGCTCGGCCGGTGCCGGAGCCGCCGCACGCCGCGCCGCCAGCTCGGCCTCGTCCAGGAGGACGTTCAGCGACCGCGCCGAAACCGAGAGCGAAATCCGGTCACCGGTGCGGATCAGCGCCAGCGGGCCGCCGTCGGCGGCTTCCGGCGACACATGCAGCACGATGGTGCCCGCGGCGGTACCGCTCATGCGACCGTCGGAGATCCGGACCATGTCTCGCACGCCCGCACGCGCCAGCCTGCGCGGAATCGGGATGTAACCGGCCTCAGGCATCCCGGGCGCTCCCTTCGGCCCGATGTTGCGCAGCACGAGTACGTCGTCGGCGTTGACATCGAGATCGTCGCTGTCGATCCGCGCCGCGAGATCCTCGAGATCCTCGAAGACCACGGCGCGACCCTCGTGCTCCATCAGCGCAGGGTCGGCCGCGGATTGCTTGATGATCGCGCCGGCAGGCGCCAGATTCCCGCGCAGCACCGCGATGCCACCCTGCGGAAAGATGGGATCGGAAGCCGGCCGTACCACCTGCTGCGGGAAGCCGGGCCCGGCCGCGTCGAGTTCCTCGCCGAGCGTGCGTCCGGTGACCGTGAGCGCGTCCAGGTTCAGGAGCGGGCGCAACTCGCGCAGGACCGCCGCCAGCCCGCCGGCCTTGTGCAGGTCCTCCATGTAGTACTCGCCGGAGGGCTTGAGATCGACCAGCACCGGGGTCTGCCGCCCGAACGCGTCGAGTCCTTCGAGATCGATCTCGATGCCGAGGCGGCCGGCCATCGCGGCGAGATGCACGATGCCGTTGGTGGAGCCGCCGATGGCCAGCAGGACGCGCAGCGCGTTCTCGAATGCCTCCGGCGTCAGGATGCGTTGCGGCGTCAGACCGGCCGCGATCATGGCCACCGCCTGGGCGCCCGTACGCTCGGCCACCCGCATGCGGTCGGCCGTCACGGCCGGAGCGGTGGCGGAGCCGGGCAGGGCGATGCCCATGGCTTCGGCCACGCAGGCCATGGTGCTCGCCGTCCCCATGACGGAGCAGGTTCCCACGCTGGCGAAAGATATCCGGCTCGACGACCTCCCGGGGGACGCCACCACCGGCGTCACTGCCACTATCTTCGAGGGCGAAGGCGATGGGGCTACGCGCTGCGGACAGGTCAGCGCTACGAAACTGGGTCGGAGGCTGGACAAGCGGGCAACCCGCAGTAAATATCAATACGAATAGGCACAAAATAGCGGG
>JAUIAI010000357.1 GCA_030425615.1 Gammaproteobacteria bacterium | reverse complement strand
AACAGAAGATTCCACGCTCGAATAGGAGTGGACACGACAACGGGAGAACAGCAGGCTGCGATTCAGCGCGCCGCTGATGATGCAGCCGCCGGAAACAAGGGACTCGACCGCGATCCCACGCCGGTTCTGGAAGTTGTGGACGAACTTGGCCGGCGGAAGCTGCTCCTGGTAGGTCCAGATCGGCCAGGCACGGTCGTAGAGATTCAGCGCCGGCGTCGTCGCCGTCAGATCGATGTTGGCCTCCCAGTAGGCGTCCAGCGTGCCCACGTCGCGCCAGTACGGCTCCTCTTCGGGGTCGCCGCCGACACAGCTCAGCGAAAAAGGCTGTGCGACCGCATCGCCCCGCGCCACGACCGCCGGCACCACGTCGCGCCCGAAATCGTGCTCCGAAGCCACCAGCGCCGCGTCCTGCGCGAGCACGTCGTACAGGTAGTCCGCGTCGAAGATGTAGATGCCCATGCTGGCCAGCGCACGGGCCGGGTCGTCCGGCATTCCGGGCGGATCGGCCGGCTTCTCGAGGAACTGCGTGATCCGCCACTGGTCGTCCACCGCCATCACGCCGAAATCACTCGCGTCGGCCCGGGGCACCTCGATGCAACCCACGCTGCAGGGCGCCCCGCTTCGCACGTGGTGCTCGAGTGCGACGCTGTAATCCATCTTGTAGATGTGATCGCCGGCCAGCACGATGATGTGACGTGCACCATAACTGCGCACGATGTCCAGGTTCTGATAGACCGCGTCGGCCGTGCCCCGGTACCAGGAGGTGGCATCGATGCGCTGCTGCGCCGGCATCAGATCGACGAACTCGTTGAACTCGCTCTTCAGGAACGCCCAGCCGCGTTGCAGGTGGCGCAGCAGACTGTGCGACTTGTACTGGGTGAGCACCCCGATACGACGGATGCCCGAGTTCATGCAGTTCGAGAGCGTGAAATCGATGATGCGGAACTTGCCCCCGAAATAGACGGCCGGCTTGCAGCGGATATCCGTCATCTGCATCAGCCGGCTGCCGCGGCCGCCGGCCAGAATGAACGCGTACGCTTGCTTGGGCAGCGGCAGGCGCTGCAGTTCCTCGGCTTCCATGGTTTCTCCGGACCGCACCGGTTGACCGACGAATTTCGGGCCGAACGCGGGTTCGCGACTGACGAATCGATGATACGGATCATCCGGCCCGGCGAACGGCCCCGTGCCAACCCTGCGACCCGGCTGCAACACAAGCGCCGCGGGATCCGACGAACGGCTGACTGCCAGACCACCACGCGACGGCGTACGACCGACGCTCGGCGGTTCGCCGCAACGCTAACCCGTTTGCCGGGGGCTTTTTGCCTCAGAATCGCACGGCCCAAAGACCCTGAGCCGAACATGAACCGTCCTCCGCCCGGCACATCCCGCCAGTTCGATCTGGACCCCCTGCGCGACGACCGGGAGAGCCTGCAGCGGGCGATCGCGACCAAGCTTCTCTACGCGATCGGCAAGGATCCGGCCACCGCGGACGGCCAGGACTGGTACCAGGCGCTTGCCAGGGTGGTGCGCGACCGGCTCGTCGAGCGCTGGATGGACACCACCCGCGCGCAGTACGCCGGCGACGTCAAGCGCGTGTACTACCTCTCCATGGAGTTTCTGGTCGGGCGGGCGCTGTCCAACAGCCTGCACGCACTGGGGCTGTACGACGAGATGGCCGTCGCGATGCGGGAGATGGGGCTGGACCTGGACGAAGCTCGCGGCGAGGAACCCGACGCGGCGCTGGGCAACGGCGGCCTCGGTCGTCTGGCGGCCTGCTTCCTGGACTCCATGGCCACTCTCGGACTGCCCAGCTACGGATACGGCATCCGGTACGACTACGGCATGTTCGCCCAGCACATCCACAACGGGCACCAGGTGGAGCAGCCCGACGACTGGCTCGCCAACGGCAACCCGTGGGAGTTCCCGCGTCCGGAGCGCACGTTCCCCATCCATTTCGGGGGGTGGGTCCGGCACGAGGGCGGCACGGCCCAGTGGGTGGACACGGACGAGGTCCTGGCCATGGCGTACGACACCATCGTGCCCGGCAGCGACACCCGTGCGATCAACACGCTACGGCTCTGGCACGCGAAGGCGTCGGAAGCCCTGGATCTCCAGATGTTCAACGCCGGCGACTACATGCGCGCCGTCGAACAGAAGAACCTGTCCGAGAACGTCACCCGTGTGCTGTACCCGGACGACTCGAGCTACCACGGCCGCGAACTGCGGCTGCGCCAGGAGTACTTCTTCGTCAGCGCCTCGGTGCAGGACATCCTGAACCGGTACATGTACGACCATGCGCGCTTCGACGCGCTGGCCGACAAGGTCGCCATCCACCTGAACGACACCCACCCGGCCATCGCGGTACCGGAACTGATGCATCGGCTGGTGGACGTGCACCGGGTGGAATGGGACATCGCATGGGGCCTCTGCACGAGGATCTTCTCGTACACGAACCACACCATCATGCCGGAGGCGCTGGAAACCTGGCCGGTGCCGATGATGCGCAATGTGCTGCCCCGGCATCTCGAGATCATCTTCGAGATCAACAAACGATTCCTGGAGGAGGTGCGCGAGCGCTTCCCCGACGACGACGCGCTGCAGGCCCGGGTGTCGCTGATCGACGAGAACGGCGAGCGGCGCGTGCGGATGGCCTGGCTGTCGGTGGTCGCCAGCCACAAGGTCAACGGCGTCTCCAAGCTGCACAGCGACCTCATCCGGGACACGCTGTTCGCAGACTTCGTGAGGATCTTCCCGGATCGCTTCTGCAACAAGACCAACGGGATCACGCCGCGCCGCTGGCTTGCCCATGCGAACCGCGATCTCTCTGCCCTGATCGACTCCCGCATCGGCACCGGCTGGCGCAGCGATCTGGACCGGCTCGTGGAGTTGCGGGAGCACGCCGGGGATGAAGACTTCCTGCAATCGCTGGCGCAGGTCAAACACGCCAACAAGGCAAGGCTGGCCGACCGTCTGCGCGAGACCGTCGGCGTCTCCGTGGATCCCGCGTCGATGTTCGACGTCCAGATCAAGCGGATTCACGAATACAAGCGCCAGCTGCTGAACCTTCTCCACGTGGTGGCGCGCTATCAGGCGATCCTGGCCGATCCGTCGGCCGGCTGGGTGCCGCGCACGTTCCTGTTCGCCGGCAAGGCGGCATCGGCCTACCGCATGGCGAAGCTGATCATCAAACTGATCAACGACGTCGCTGCCGTCGTCAATCACGATCCGCGCGTCGCTCATCTGATGAAGGTCGTCTTCGTGCCGAACTACGGCGTCTCGCTCGCCGAGGCGATCATCCCCGCGGCGGATCTGTCCGAGCAGATCTCGACCGCCGGGACCGAAGCCTCCGGCACGGGCAACATGAAGCTCGCGCTCAACGGCGCCCTGACCATCGGCACGCTCGACGGCGCCAATGTCGAGATCCGGGAGCAGGTGGGCGACGACAACATCTTCATCTTCGGGATGAAGACTCCGGAGGTCGCCGCACTGCGGTCGGCCGGTTACCGGCCCACCGATTACTACGAGCGCAACGCCCGCTTGCGGGCGGTGCTCGACGCCATCGGCGGCGGGGCGTTCTCTGCGGACGAACCGAACCGCTTCGCGCCCGTCGTCGACGCGCTGCTCCGCCACGGCGACACCTACATGCTGCTGGCGGACTTCGAGTCGTACGTCGAGTGTCACGAGCGTGTGGACACGTTGTTCGCGCAACCGACCGAGTGGCATCGCCGGGCACTGCTGAACATCGCCGGCATGGGCGTGTTCTCCAGTGACCGCACGGTGGCCGAGTACGCGCGCGAAATCTGGGACGTGCACCCGATCAAGCCATGAACCGGGACGTGGCGGCGATCGCCGCCGGCCGGCACGGCGACCCGTTCGCGATCCTCGGCCCGCACCGGGACGCCGACGGCCGGCCGTGCGTACGGGCGTGGCTGCCCGGCGCGCAGGAGGCCGGTCTGATCCCCGGGTCCGGCGGGCAGGCGCTGCCCATGATCTGCCAGGAATTACCGGGCTTCTTCGTGGCGAATCTGCCGGCCGGCCCCGACGCCGGCGCCTATCGGTTGCTCGTGCGCTGGGCCGACGATCCGGTGCTGATCGACGACCCATACCGCTTCGGGCCGACGATCGACGCCACGGATCTGTGGCTGCACGCGGAGGGACGCCACGAGCGGCCATACGGATTCCTGGGCGCGCATCCGATGTGCGTGGACTCGAGCCCGGGCGTGCGCTTCGCCGTCTGGGCGCCCAACGCCACCCGGGTCTCCGTGGTCGGCGACTTCAACGGCTGGAACGAGACCCGCCACCCCATGCGCCGCCGGCCGGAGGCCGGTCTCTGGGAACTGTTCGTTCCGTCGGCCGGCGTCGGTGACCGCTACAAATTCGCACTGCTCGGCCCACACGGAGAGTCGCTGCCGTGGCATGCCGACCCGTACGCGCGCCAGGCCGAACTGCGCCCGGCGACGGCCTCCGTGGTGAGCGTGTTGCCGGTGCCGGG
>JAUIAI010000356.1 GCA_030425615.1 Gammaproteobacteria bacterium | reverse complement strand
CACGACGGCCGCGGGCTTGGCCGCACTCGGCGAGGTGTGCGAGACGTCTTCGGCCACCATGGCCGGGCAGAAGAAGACCGGAATCGTGGAGATTGTGGCGTGCTCACTCAAGTCTGCTATTCCTCAGGTTCGTCACGGTCAGCGCGGGAATCTGCCGCGGCCGCCCACTGGCGAGCCCTTCTTCGACCAGGACGGTGTTCATTGCTGGTGTGGTGCCCATGGCATCATCATCGCCGTGCTGGCAACTGTCGGCAACCCGGACCAAAACGATCTCACGATGTACATCACCGACCTGACCCACTACCTCGATGCCAAAGGCGGCATCGCCCCCGAGCGCGGCCCGGCCCGCAAGATGGCCGATTTCATGGCTGCCGCCGTCGCTCACGCCTCCGATTTCGATCGCCCCGAAGAAACCCCGGGCCCGCTCTGCTTCAAGTGCCGAAAGCGCGACCAGAACCCTGTCGAGACCGGTCTGACCGAGGAAGACGTGGTCGTCTGGCGTTGTATGGCGTGCGGCACCAAGGGCCAGATCTCGAACTGGCAGGGTTCGTCCTGGGACGTGAGCCACGGGCCATTGTCGGATTGACCAGGAGGCCACTGTCTAGCCCATGTCGAAGCTGCCCAATGAAGACCTGGAAACCTTCCTTCGCCAGCAGGATTCGGCGGACCTGGTCGCCGTGCTGCTCGAGCTGGCCAACGACCATGAGGCCATTCGGGAACGCCTTGCCCGCATGCAGCTTGCCGACCAGCCTCACGAGTTGGCCGCGGGCTTCAAGAAGACACTGTCCGGCTGGAAACGCTCGACGCGGTTCTACGGGTACCGCGAGGCAGACGGCTTCGGTCGCATGCTCGAGGGGTGGCTCGATCAGGTGGCGCGCGAGCTGTTGCCCAAAGATGCGGCGGCCGCGCTTGCGCTGTTCGAGGCCTTTATCAAGGCGGACGCGAAGTGGTTCGAGCGGGCAGACGATTCCGATGGCGTCGTCGGCAGTGCCGTGCGCGAGGCGTGTCGCCACTGGTTGACGGCTGCTGCTCAGTGCGATGCTCCGCGCGAAGGGTGGGCGGTGCGATTGCTGAAGCTGTACGAGGCGGACGATTACGGCGCACGGGAAGAATTGCTCAGTCGCGCGCATCTGTTGCTCGACGAGCCGGCGCAGCGCGGGCTGGTAGCCCGACTCGAGTTGCAGCTTTCGGAGGCGCTGGAAGCAGCGTCGGATGACGACGGCCTGCCGACGGCAGTCTTCAGCCTATCGGGCGCGTTGTCGTTGCTTTCCGAATCTTTGCGCGATCCCGATGTGAAGGTGCGCGCCACACTGCAGTACAGCCCGGAGCCCAACCCATTGCAGCGGGAGAGCTTCGTACGAGCCTACCTCGAAGCCGACCGGCCGGCCGATGCGCTGCCCTGGCTGCAAGACTCGTGGGAGCACCTTGAAGGCACGCGCGAAGATCTCCTTGCCGAGGCACTGGAGCGGCTCGGCCGGTTCGACGAGAGTTCGCCTATCCGCCAGCGCAGATTCGAGCGCACGCTCTCAGACCATCACTTCAAGCGGTGGTTGCAGCCCCTCGCCGAGCCTGCCCGCGCCAAAGCCGCCGCTCACGCCCGGCAGTTGGCACTTGACCATGACGATCTGACCGCGGCAGTCGCCCTGTTGTTGCAGCTCGATGACGCAGATGCGGCTGAAGCGAGACTGATTGCCGAGCCCGACCGAATCGACGGCAACGACTACTCCCGCCTCATCGAGGTGGTCAGGGCCTTGCGCGATCACGACTGCGCGCGCGGTGAGACAGCTGTTTACCGGGCGCTCGTGAAGGCCGTTCTCGAGCGTGCCAACTCTCGTGCCTACGGCCATGCGGCGCGTTACTGGTCGCGCCTGCGCGAGATCGCCAATGGCGGCCGCGGCCTGCTGCCGTTGCCGTCGCATGAAGACTTCGAGGCGCAGATCCGGGCGCGCCACGGGCGCAAGTCGTCTTTCTGGGCGCAGGTGGAGGGCAAACTCCGATAGCGCAACTGCGAGGAGGGTGAACGGCCATTGCGGGGCGGGCTCACCGGTTTCGAAGAGCCCACGCAGCAACGACAGTGCCTGCCGCTGCTTGCGCGGTTCCTCAGTTGCCTCGGCATAGACCAGAAAACTCGTGTCGACGAACGAGCGTTCAGGCAGGCCGGCCATCTGACGCTGTGGGCGGATCGATCACGGCACCGAGACGGTCAGTCGCGCTCATTCGAAACATCTCGATCGAATTTCCATCCTTCGAGCCGGGCGCCTGAATTCAGACATCTGGACTCGAACCCTTGCCACTCGACCGCCTTGCGCTCGCTGCCGGCCAGTTGCTCGAGGTAATCACGAACAGCCTGGTTGAGGCTCTTGCCCATTTTGCGAGCAGCGAGGCGAGCCCGCTCGGCAACCTGCTGGTCAACGGATAGCGTGATGTTCATCGTCGAAAACACCTGGAGGAGCAATCTGCATACACATATTAAGGTCGCATGTATCCTTTGCCAACGAGGCGCGGCCTCCGGCCTACGGCGACCACAATGAGCGACCCGAGCGTGACGACCATCAGCCACCCGAACCAGTCCCCATGCCGGGTGTAGGGCGTCGTTCCGTTTGCGACGAACGTTTCGCCCACGTTCCAGCCGCGCGCATTGATCTGCCCCTCGGTTCTGATCCGGCCGTATGGGTCGATCACCATCGACAACCCGTTGACGGTTCCGAGTGCGATCGTGATGCGGTTCTCGGCTGCCCGAAAGACGGCATCGGCCGCATGGAACGGTGGGAATCCCGGCACGCCGTCGAAGTCGTTGTCCATGGGCAGCAGCACGATCTTGGCACCGGTGCGGGCGAGTTCGCGCAAGATCCAGAGCCTGTGCACATCCCAGCAAACAGCCACGCTCGCGTTGCCGAAAGGTGTTGGCACGACACTGAAGCTCGCAGGGCCCGCGACGATGCCCGCTTCGGTTTCGCCATCCGTGACGTTGATCTTCGCGCGGCGCAGGACCTCCCGCCCCGACGGATCGACCATGACAGCGGTATCGTGTAGCCCGGTGGGCGCCTGCCAGAGCATGTCGGCGATCACGTAGGCGCCGGTTTCACGGGCAAGCTCTGCAAGACGGGCGCGGAAATGTGGATTGTCGGCATCCGCGAACTCGTTCTCGGGCAGCACGATGAATGCCGGTTGGTGCACGGCCGCCTCTCGGGCCAGCGTTGCATCGACCGCGAAGATTGCCTCCGACACTTCGTCAGAGGTGACCATGGTTCCCGCGAACTCGCCTTGCGGCAGCACGGTCGGATCCTGATTGACCATGTCCGTTATGACGCCGATCCGGAATCCGGCAGGGTTCGGGGCCTGGCCGGGCGCGTTCGCCCACAGGGTTGCCGCGATTCCGACGACCATTAGGGCTCTGGCCGCGAGCGAACGCCACGCATCGTTCGCGCCTGCGCGTAGCGCGTCGGCAATTGTCTGGTTCACCAGCATCACCAGGAACCCGAGGCCGAAAACGCCGGTCAGCGGCAGGATCTGCAGTGCCGCCGGCGAGCGCCACTGGCTCGCCGCCAGCAACACGAACCACCAGTCGGCGACCACGGGCGTGATGTACTTCAAGAACTCCACCGCCGCCCAGCTCACCGGTAACGCGAGCCAGGCGAGCGTGGACGGCAGCCGGTGCTTCAGCCAGACGCCCCAGCGGATGAGCGCCGCATAGTAGACCCCGACGGCTGCGACGAGCGCGATGCCCAGCGCCGGCGGGAAGATCGCCGGATACCAATGATGTACCCCGATCGAGAACACCAGGCCGAAAGGCAGCGCCGTGCGAAATGCCTGCGCGGCAGGAATCTCCGACAGGGCGAACAGCAACGGTACCAGTGCCACCCAACCTATCAACGGCACGTCGAAGCCGGGCATCGAAGCCACCAGGAGCAGACCAGAGAGCGCCGATGCTGCCAGTGCCAACCAGGGGCGGTCGAATACCGATTGCTTGGCCTGGATTTCTTCGGCTGCCCGGGTCGACATTGGCGTGCTCACTTTCGGAAACCGACAGTGTCGGGCCGAGTCTTTGTGCTGCCCAGACCGATGCGACGAAGTGCGCGGATCCGACGCGAACGGGGGCTCACGATCCGCCAGTGGTCGCGAAGCCGCGAGCGGATCAGGCCGAACCGGAGCGCTCACGGCTGCGCACACGGCCGAATGACCTCCCTCAAACCTCGTGCAACGTCAACGACCGCACAAGTGCCAACACCTCTTTGCGGCGCTGCCTGACCGCCAACGGCTCGACACCCAGGATCTCGAACGGCGGGCCCGGCATGCGCTGCGCGAATAGCATCAGGCAGCGCGCGGCATCGTCGCGCCTCGACCCGTAGCCAATGGCCTGCGCGGTCGGTTGCTGAAGATAGACTGCTTGCGACCAGCGGCGGCTGTGCTCATATCTTGCCGGAGGTCTGTCGATCAACTGCGCACGGGTGATGCCCAACCTTGGCAGGTAGGGCGTATGCAGTAGACGTGGTACC
>JAUIAI010000355.1 GCA_030425615.1 Gammaproteobacteria bacterium | reverse complement strand
GCGAGCTTGTTGACGGCGTGCTGGAAGACCTTCTTGCCCTCCATCCGCACGACGCCCGCCGTCCCGGTGGAGGAGGGGCCGCCGTCGACGTAGAGCAGGTCGTGGTGGGCGCCGTCGGAGTGCAGCCTGACCGCCATCACGCCGCGGTCGGCGAGCGTGCCGGCGCCGGGCTCGGCCGAGAGGATCACCGCGCCGGCGCCGTCGCCGAAGAGCACGCAGGTGGTACGGTCCTCGAAATCGAGGATCGACGAGAACCGCTCGGCACCGATGACCAGCGCGCGCCGGGCGACCCCCGAGGCGATCAGGGCGTCCGCATTGGCCATCGCGTACACGAACCCGGTACACACTGCCTGAACGTCGAACGCGGCTCCCCCGGGAGCGTCGAGCGCCTTCTGGACGAGACAGGCCGTGGACGGGAACACCCAGTCCGGCGTGGATGTCGCCACGACGATCAGGTCGATGTCTTCGGCCGAAAGCCCCGCATCGGCCAGCGCATTCTCGGCGGCACGCGTGGCCAGCACGCTGGTCGGTTCCCCGTCGGAAAAATAACGCTGTCGGATGCCCGTGCGGGCGACGATCCAGTCGTCCGACGTCTCGATCCCACGCTCGGCCAGGCGCTCGGCGAGCATGGCATTGGAGATCGGCTCACCCGGCAGATAGCCGCCGGTTCCGATGATTCGGCTGTGCATGGTCATGGACTCAGGGCGACGGCGGCGCTGCCGTCGGGCGCTCCCGAGCGGGCACGAACCTGCTCGAGACTGTCACGGATACGGTCGAGCAGGCGGTTGCCGGCGGCGTCGTGAGCGCGGCGCAGGGCCGCCTCGAAGGCCGCAGGCGATGCCGAGCCATGGCTCTTGAACACCACACCACGCAGGCCGACCAGGGCCGCCCCGTTGTAGCGATCGGGATCCACCCGGTGCTTGAAACGACGAAGAACCGGAGCCGCGGCCAGCGCCATCAGCTTGGAAACGAGGCTGCGACCGAACTCCTCCCGGATGAACTGGCCCATCATCTGCGCAAGCCCCTCCGACGTCTTGAGCGCCACGTTCCCGACGAAGCCGTCGCAGACGATCACGTCCACCTCGCCCCCGTAGATGTCGTTGCCTTCGGCATAACCGACGTAGTTCAGCCCGGACTCGCGCAGGAGCACGCCGGCCTGCTTCACCGTGTCGTTGCCCTTGATCAGTTCCTCACCGATGTTGAGCAACGCAACAGAAGGCGATTCCCTGCCCTGCAGTGCCGTCACGAGCGCGCTACCCATCAGACCGAACTGAAGCAGATGCGC
Source organism: Gammaproteobacteria bacterium (assembly GCA_030425615.1). Lineage (GTDB taxonomy): Bacteria > Pseudomonadota > Gammaproteobacteria > Burkholderiales > Burkholderiaceae_E > JAUIAI01. The sequence goes on along the minus strand of JAUIAI010000355.1, from coordinate 3,212 downwards.
TGGCTCGCAATCGACGTTGGCGCCGAGGTCCAGCATGGTGGTCGTGCCCCCGCGCCGGTTGGGCATCTGGAACGCGATGGCCGGCCGCTCGATGTCCGGCAGCATACGAAGCACGAAGCGCGAGATCGCCATGAGAGCGCCGGTATTACCCGCACTCAGGCAGGCATCGGCCCTGCCGTCCCGCACCGCCTCGATCGCCAGGCGCATGGACGAACGCCGTTTGCCGCGCAGCGCGCTCGCCGGCGCCTCGTCCATGGCGACCACCTCCGGAGCATCGATGACTTCGAGCCGCTGGCGCAGGGGGTCGGATGCACCGAGCCTGGAGGCCAGGCCGGATTCGATCTCGGCCTGCCGCCCGACGAGGAGCAGCATGACGGAAGGCTCCGCGCGCAGGAACGCGATACAGGCCGGCAGAGTCACCTGCGGGCCATGATCTCCTCCCATGCAGTCAATGGCGATTCGTATACTCATTCAGCCACTGGCGGGCACGCCGCGATCGTCACCGTGACCGAGCAGACTTTAGCATCGGCGCCCGGGTGAAACCATTCGGTCGCGCTTCATCCGCGCCCACGACGTGGATGCGCGGGTCGCCTCGTTCCTGGAAAACGGTGCCGGGCCAGCCCTACCCGGCATGGCGGACGGGTTTCCGCCGACGGATTCAGTCGTCCGATTTGGTCTGAACGACCTTACGGCCGCGATAGTAACCACTCGGGCTGATGTGATGACGCAGGTGCACCTCACCCGTCTCGGGTTCGAGCGCCAGCGGGGCGCCCTTGAGACCATCGTGGGCGCGGCGCATGTTGCGCTTGGAGGGGGATTTCTTGTTCTGCTGGACGGCCATGGCGTTCGGCGATCGGCAAACGACCGCAAGAAATTGATTTGGAAAGCTTTTGGGAAAAAGCGAATCTGCAAGTATAGCGCGCGAGGGCGAACCCGCCAAGCGTGTCTGCCCCGCCGGGGGCAGACACGAGACACCGCCGGGACGCCCGCCCCGCCCCGGCCCGCTGCGGCCTCCTTCCGGCGCGGCTCAGTGCCCGCGCTTGAGACGCTCGGCCAGATCGGCGAACGGGTGCTGCCTGGGCTCGGTCTCTTCGGCCTGGGAATCGGCACCGGCCTGAGCCTGGAACGATCCGCCGACCGGAAATGGCGCGGCTCCTTCGACGGACGGACAATCGTCGTGCACCGGCATCATCGGCAATGCCAGGAGCAACTCGTCCTCGAGGAGCTCTCGCAGATCAAGGGCCGGGTCTAGCCAGAGCACATCGTGATCTTCCGCCTGGGCGTCGCGATCGGCCACTTCCTCGACGTCGGGTATCAGCCGGAACCTCCGGTCGAAAGCCACCTCCACGTCGACGGGGGCGAGGCAGCGACGGCAAGCCAGGGGCAGGCGCGTCCCGGCACGCAGCCGGAGCGACAGTTCACCCGGCGCCGCCGGGACGGCGACAAGCTCGGAACCCCAGTGGACGACTGCCTCGGCGTCAGGCGTCGCCGCGAGGGCCGCGAGGATCCGGGGCAGCCGCGTCAACGGCACCTGTCCCTCGCGCCGGGGGTGGTCCCGCGCCGATCGGTGGGCATCCGCCCGTGAATCGTCCGGCCATCGCATCCGCACCTTCTCCTTGTCCAGCGACGTCGCCGCAACTCTTCATGAGCCTGGCGACTATCGTCACAACCCTTATCATCGCGCAATGATCCTGCTCGCATCCAGTTCGCCCTATCGTCGGGAGCTGCTCGCGCGGCTGCGCCTGCCGTTTCGCACGTACTCGCCCGACATCGACGAGACGCCCGCGCAGGAAGAGCCGCCCGCCGCCCTCGCCGCACGCCTGGCCCGGGAGAAGGCGCTCGCCGCCCGTCACGCGCCGGCGGCCGATGCCGCCGGCCTCACGATCATCGGATCGGATCAGGTGGCCACTCTCGATGGACGTGAGTGCATCGGCAAGCCCGGCGAGCACGAGCGCGCGGTCGCCCAGCTGCGCGCCGCCAGCGGCCGGGTCATGACCTTCCACACGGCCGTTTGCGTGCTCCCGGCGCAGGCCGGCGAACCCATCGTCGAAGTGGTGGACACCCGGGTCCGCTTTCGCCCCCTCGACGACCGGCTGATCGAGCAGTATCTCCGGCTCGAACGGCCCTACGACTGCGCCGGTGCCGCAAAGAGCGAGGGGCTGGGCATCCGGCTGATCGCCGCGATCGAAGGGTCCGACCCCACCGCCCTCATCGGGCTGCCCCTGATCGCCCTGTGCGGAATGCTGGCAGCGACCGGCGTCGAGCCGCTGGACCTGGCGGGACCGACCGGTTGAGCCGGTTCTCCGGTCCGGCGAAGGCGCTGAGGGACGGCTCAGCGCCAGCCGATGGCAGAGAAGCCCTCGCGTGCGCCGTCGCCGAGCGCCGAACCGAGCGAGATGCCGAGCCGGCGCGCCGCGCGCTCGAGCAGGGTGTCCTGACGTGAGAAATCGACCACCCGCTCGGCGCCGATCACCTCGCGTGCGACCTGCCGGACCGATCCGACGCCGTCCGCAAGCCCCAGCTCGATGGCTCGGGCCCCGGTCCAGACCAACCCGCTGAAAAGTTCCGGATCGTCTCCGAGCCGGTCTCCGCGCCCGAGCCTGACGGCGTCGATGAACTGGGAATGGATCTGATCCAGCAGGCCCTGCAGGTGGTCCCGGTCGCGCTGCGACACCGGCGAGAAGCTGTCCATGAAGCCCTTGTTGGTTCCGGCCGAGAAGAGCCGCCTCTCCACGCCCAGCATATGCATCGTGCCCACGAAGCCGAAGCCGTCGATCAGCACCCCGATCGAGCCCACCAGGCTGGCCGGGTTGACATGGATCCGATCCGCCGCCGCCGCCACGTAGTAGCCCCCTGACGCACAGACCTCCTCCACCACGACATGAAGCTCCGTGTTCTCGTGAGCGGCGCGCAGCCGCCGGATCTCGTTGAAGATCTGAGCACTCTGGACGGGCGAGCCCCCGGGACTGTTGACGAGCAGCACGACGCCTGCCGTGCCCTTGTCCTCGAACGCCTGGCGCAGCGCCGCGTTGATGCGTTCCGCCGAGTTGTCGCCGTCCGCCTTGATCACGCCGTCGATCCGGACGAGTGCGGTGTGCCGACCCACCTCCCCGTCGCCGGTCTGGCGCGCCAGACCGGCAGCGCCTGACAACCCGGGCGGCGACAGATAGCCGAGCCAGATCGCAGTCATGAAACCGATGTAAGCGACGACC
>JAUIAI010000354.1 GCA_030425615.1 Gammaproteobacteria bacterium | reverse complement strand
TGCCCACGGCCGGTTCGCCGTCGACACCGACCTTGTAACGCCACTCGTCGACGCTCCCCGCGATGCCGTAGCGAAGGCCGGCGTCGCGGGCCCAGCGCAGCGCCTGCTCGAGTGCATCCCGTTCGGCCGGTTCGAACAGCGACTCGGCGTTCAGGCCGGCGGGGTAGCGACGCATCCCGCGTATGCCGCCGCCCCGCGCCAGGCTGCCCAGAATGGACTCCGCGCTCAGGCCCGCCTGCGGCGTCTGGGTGTAGTTCATGATCGGCAACAGAGCCCAGCCGGCATCCGGGTTGAGATCCGTGGGGCCGGGCTGGACATGGACGGCCGAGCAGCCGCCCAACGCGAGCGCGGCGGCCAGAACGGCGCCACGCAGAAGGCGGTTCATCCGGCGCGGCTGACGGATTCTGTTGCTAGGGAGCACGGTCGATCCAGTCCATCAGTAGTAGAGGCGGTAAGCCAGTCCGAGCTCGTGGGTGCCCTTGCCGGCACCCGTGGTCTCGCGGCTGTAGGCCGCGAACAGCGTCAGCTGGTCCGCACCGAACAGCGAGGTGTTCACACCCGCGCGCAGGCTGACGCTGCCGCCGGTCAGCGCGTTGTGGTGCGCGCCGAGTTCGGCGAACGGCTGCAGGGCACGGGTGTAGGAGTCGGCCGTCGTCATTCCGGCCGTGACGTAGAGATCGAGCTGGGCGCCCGAGGCCGGCAGGAGCACCTTGTCCGGCTCGGCGACGCCCGCGGGAACGATTGCGCGAACCAGGTCGTCGCTCGCGCCGGTGCCGTCGACGTCCAGGTGGCTGGCCACCGCGCGCACGGTCAGATCCGGTGAGGCGATCCGGACCCGGTGTCCGACCTCCACCGCCGTGCGGCGGGTGTTTCCCAGACGGGTACCCGCGTGGCTCTCGAGGCGGGCCGCCGCGAGCCGGACCCGCAGGTAGTCGCGGGCGCTGATGTTCCAGTGCGCACCCAGCCGGAGCGCGTCACGCCGTCCGATGGCCGAGAGCGCCGCGGATTCGTCGGCCGTCTCGTTCAGGGCCAGCGCGGCGTCCACGTCTATGGAAGGGTCGATCACGTGCTGCACGCCCAGTCGCAACACAGTCGCGCTGCCGGCGCCGTCGCGCCGGGCGCCCTCGATCCACCAGTCGCCGCGCGGCGCGATGCGGCGCACGCCCATGCCGAGCTCGCGCAGTCGTCGCGGAACCGTGCCGAGCAGGGCCGGGTCCCCGGACGACTGCGCCGTACGGCGGGCGAAGCCGTAGAGTTTGGAGTGCTGATCGAGCCGCACGGCGACGTCCGAGCGCACGATCTCGCGCGCCAGCGCTCCCTGCCGCTCGCTGCTCACGGACACGCCGGCCGACGGCGCGCCCGACAGCACCGCTTCCACGAGCTTCTGGTGCGCGCTGTCGTCGTCGGGCCTCGATGTCGCGGTGTCGAACGCGAGCGTCTGCGCCGAGGCGAAACGCCCGAGGCGCCGCTGGGCCTCGATCTGGTCGAGCTTGGGCAACCAGTCGGAGACGGTCGCCAGCAAGCGGTCCAGGGCTTCGTCGTCCCGACGTGTCAGCGCCAGCGCGAGCTCGGCCCAGGCAGGCTTGGCCAGGTCCCGCGCGTATCGGGAGAGCAGCCAGCCGCGTGCGGCTTCGTTGCCCTCCCGGGAGATCAGGTAGGAAACGATCAACTCGCTGGCCGCGACCCGCATGGCCCTGAGTTCCGCTCCGCCCGACGGTGCGACGAGATCGCCGACGGCGGACGGCAGTGTGTCGATGCGGGCGACCTCCTCGCGCAGCGCGATCGCGAGCCGCCGGGCCTGCGCCGGCGACCCCGCTCGCTCCTCGGTGGGAGCGGCCCCGACCGTCAGGGCGTCGTTCACGACCGGCGCCTCGGTTTCGACCATGCCGGCGACGTCGCGCATCAGCGCGCGCAAGAGTTCACGGGCTTCGTCGGCGGGGCTGAACCGCATGGCCAGCGCCAGCACGCGGGTCCGGATGACGGGATCCGCGGGTCGCTGCGGCTGCGGGTGATTGCGCAGTTCGGTCCAGGCCCGACGGCGCAGTTGCCAGGCCGCGTCGGGTCGGCCGGCCGAATCGAGGGCATCGGCATAGGCCAGCCACCACAGATAGTCGCGCGAGTCGCGGGCCTGCCAGACGAAGTAGGGCAGTGCGCGTTGCGGCTCGTCCAGTGCGAGCAGGGATGCACCGAACGGGCCCCAGAGCGCCGGGTTGTCACGGGCATCTTCGGCCCACCGATCGAGGGCGGCCCGCAGCCGCCGGGCGTCGCGCTTGGCGAGCAGCGTCCACAGCATGGCCGCGCGGTTGTCCATGTCGCCCGGGGCGATCCGGTAGACCTGGATCAGATCGGCCAGGGCTTCGTCGAGCCGCTCGACGCTCTGGTAATACGCTGCGCGCTGCTTGAGAAATTCCTTGTCGGCACGGATGCGGCCGGCCATCGGCTCCGGAAGCGTCGCCAGGAAGGCTTCGACCCGGCCCGGTTGGCCGGCAGCGAACCAGGCGCCGACGGCCGCATGCGCGAACCCGGGTTCGCCGAAGCGACGGAAGCCGTGGGCCAGCAGGTCGGCCGCCCGCGAGGGCGAACCGGTCTGCAGCAAGGTGGCGGCATTGCGGAGCTGCTGCGCGTCATAGGTGTCCAGGCTCAGCATCTGAGCATGGGCCTCGAGCGCCAGGGCCGGACGCTGCATCACCTCGGCCAGGTGTGCGAGCGAGGCCCAGTAGCGCGACTCGCGTTCCTGGGCGGCGGACAGGCCGTCCGGCAACCGGGCGACGGCGAGTGCGGCGACCAGGGCGTCGAATGCCTCGGACGGACGCCCGGCCACTTCGAGGACGTGGGCCTGGCGCGCCGCGCGCGCGGGGTCCGGCCCGTACCGCAGATCCATGTCCCGCAGGGTCGCCAGCAGCAGCTCGCGATCACCGGCGCGCTGGGCGAGACCGGCCAGCGCGGTGCGCAGTTCGAAGTCCTCACCCGCTTCGTTCGTGCTCTCGAGTCGTTCGCGTACCAGGCGGATCGCCGATTCGACCTGGCCGAGCGCCTCGTAGTTCTCGGCCAGTCGCAGCAGCGATCCGAGGTCGCCCGGGTGGGCGGCCAGACGCCAGCTCAGGAAGGCGTTCAGCTTGTCGAAATCGCGCAGTCCTGCGGCCAGGCGCTCCACGTGAGACCAGAACCGGGCCTCGCCGGTCGCTCGTGCCAGGCGGAACCAGCCGTCCAGGGCCTGCACGGGTCGTTGTGACCATTCCGCGACCTCTGCCGCCCGGATGTGCCAGACCCAGTTCTGCGGCACCTGCTCGATGGCGCTGGACGCCACGGCATAGGCGTCGTCCAGGTTGCCGTTGGCCACGAAGATCTGGAAGGCGAGGCGGTAGGCCTCGTCGTCGAACGGAAGCTGCGGTGCGCCGTTGTGTGCGCTGCGCCTTGCGTCATCGCGCGGTGTGCCGGTCCGCGAAGCGGCGTCCCGGCTCAGGCCGTCCACCAGTTCACCGAACGCCTGGTCGCGGGCCGCGGGGTCCACGACGCGGCTGGTGCCGCCGAGTTCGCCGTTCGCATGCGTGAACGAGGGTCCCGGCTCGGCGGCGTAGGGGCCGATTTCGATCACGGGGCGCGGCACGGGCTGCATCGCCACCGGGACCACGCTCTGGCCGTCACGCGGATCGGTCGACGGGGGCGCCACGGCGCGCATCGGGCGGTTCGGAGGGGCCTGCGGACCGGCGGCGACCTCGGGCCCGGCGGTCGTCGGCGCGGGGCCCGGCAGTTCGCCCAGGCTGTGCAGCAGGTCCGCGAGCGGGTCCGGGGTTTCACCGGACGCGGTGGGCTCCATCCCGACGGGCTCCATCCGGATGCGTGGTGCCGCGAGTGCCCGGCGGCGCTGGGCAGCGACGTTCTCACGCGCTTCCAGCCGGGAGATGAGATCCGCCAGCGGGTCGGCCGCCGACGGCAGCTCCCCCGGAGCGAGGTCTGCGTCCCGGGCGGGGGTGGCGCGCGGCCGATGCTCGAGGACGGCCGCGTGCGCCTCGGTGATCGGCGAGAGCGCCCGGACCACCGCACCCATGCCGTGCCGCAGCCGGTGCAGTGTCATCTCCACGTGGGCGAGCGTGGCTGCCGACCAGCCGCCGGAGAAGCGGAGCATGCGGCGCGCGAAGCGCTCGGCCAGATCGAGGCGGTTGGCCGACAACGCGAGCCGGGCCAGCCATTTGCATTGCTCCAGATCGAGGGGCAGGCCTTCGAGCCTCGACTCCAGCGCCACGAAGAACTCGGGCAGGCGCGCGCCGAGTTGCTCGGCGCGCGCGACCTGCGCGAGGAGGTCGGCACGCTGGGCGGCATCGGTCGTGGCATCGAAGGCGCGCCAGTAGAGTTGCGCGGCCAGCCGGAAATCACCCAGACCGATGGCGGCCCGGGCGTACTCCCGGACACGCGTGAGATCGACCTCGGTCAGGAGACGGCCCGCCTCGATGCCCAGCTCGCCCATGCGGGCGATGATCTGGGCGGCGAGCCAGGGCGCCCTGATCGCCAG
>JAUIAI010000353.1 GCA_030425615.1 Gammaproteobacteria bacterium | reverse complement strand
CACACATGTTCGTGCGTCTTGTGCCAGGGCAGTGTCAATGCACCGACCACACACATCCCCAGGCAGGACGTGATGTGCGTGTGAAATAACAGCACCAGCCCGAATGCGCCAATCACATAGTCACGCCAGCGCCCACGATTCGCGATCCGCCAGAGCGCCCAGCCGCAGCCGACGATTAATAGCAGGGTCAACGAGTAGTAGCGTGCCTGCGATCCGTAATACACGTTCTTCTTGGCGATCGCCGCGTACACCAGCGACCGCAGCTGGCCGCGGAAGTCGAACGTGCCGCTCGGGAGGAGTTGGGTCATGAAGATCGCGTAGAGGCCCTCGGTCGGGTCGACCCAGAAGGCGGTCGACGCGGCGCCGCCCCACATGTAGTCGCCGGCCGGGCCGACGCCCGACGTCTCGCGCGGGCCGAGCCCGACCGCCACCACGAACAAGAGCGCGAACACCATCTCGTTGATGGCCCGACAGGCATCCATCAGGCGCCTGACCGGCTGGTGCACCCACGCCGGCGTCATGTTGCTGGCGCTCAGCAACCCGAACGGCACCGCCGACACGATGGCCAGCGCACTGCCCCAGATGGCGATCTGGACCGTGACGACGAGCTCCTGGGCATAGAAGCGCCACTCGGTGAAGTCCGGCGGGAAGAAGCCGCTCAGATACTCCTGCATGTTGCCGGCGTCGCTGAACAGATCGCCGGGCCGCATGTCGGCGCCTCGCCAGGAGGCCAGCAGCAGCGCCAGGAGGATCCCCCAGATCAGCAGACTGACCAGGGACATCCTGGGCGGCAGCGCGGCCGCCGGAACCGGGCCCGTGTGCGCCCCGGACGCCATTGTCGAGCTCATCGAGTGTCACTCCCGAGAATGCAATTCGCCACGATCGGCGTTCGTCCTGGCGAGCGCGGTCCGGTCATCCGGACCGCCCGCTCCCGGGGGAGCCGGAAGGCTCTCCCGGGGCTGTCGTCGAACGCCTCAGTCCCTGGCCGACTTGGCGCTGAGTTCGGCCAGCTTCCTGTCGATCTCGGCGATGCGCTTCGCCTTCTCGGCCGCGTCCACGTTCTCGTTGCTCTCGAGCGTGGTCTTCTCCTTCACCAGGCTGATCTGACGGACCGGAATGAGCTGATCGTTCGACGACGGCTGGAAGCCGGCGAAACCGATGTTCAGCAGCACCTTCATCTCGCGCTCGTCGTGCTTGCCGTAGCTCATGATGAAGCTCTCGAGCTTGTCCTTGATCTTCGGGTCGAGGTCGGTGCGCCAGACGAGCGGGTCACTCGGGATCAGCGGCGACTTCCACACCTGGCGCAGCTCGGCCAGTTTCTCCGGGTGGGTCTTCTCGAAGCGCGCCCAGTTCTCGGTGTTGTTGGTGGCCACGTCGACCTGCTTCGTCGAAACGGCGAGCAGATTGGTCTCGTGGTTGGCGCGCACCATGCGCTTGAAGTCCTTGGCCGGATCGACGTTGTTCTGCGCGAACGCGTAGTAGCCCGGCACCAGCGAGCCGCTGGTGGAGTTCGGGTCACCGAAGCCGAGCAGCAGCTCGCCCTTGCGCGCGATCACGTCGTCCAGGTTCTGGATGGGGCTGTCCTTGTGCACCACCAGCAGCGAGTAGTAGCCGTTGGCGCCGTCCGGCGCGATGGTCTGCGCGAAGATCTCGCCGTCGGCACGGTCCACGGCCTCCATGGCCGACTTGTTGCCGTACCAGGCCACCTGGACCTTGTTGAAGCGCATGCCTTCGATGATGCCGGCGTAGTCCGGGGCGAAGAACGCCTTGATGTCCAGGCCGGTGGCCTTGCGCATGTCGGCCAGGAACGGATCCCAGTTCTGCTTGAGGTTGGCCGTCGACTCGGTGGAGATGATGCCGAAATTGACGGTCTCGGCCGAGACGGCTGGGGCGATCGCAAGGCCGGCGACCAGCGCCGCGGCCATGAGCTGCTTGTTCATGAAGGGGTTTCCTCTAGGGTGGGTCGGACTCGGTTGACGCCGTGCCGCCGTCAGGCGGCACGCGCGGAAAGAAGCTGTTCGGGTTCGCCAGGGGCCGCGTCGGCCGCCGACGCGTCTTCATCGGCCCAGGCGGATTCCACGTCGGCGCCGTACAGCGCCTTCAGACGATCACGGTCGAGCGCCTCGCGCGGCCCGTCGTACACCACGCGGCCCTCTCTCAGGGCGACGATCCGTGGACAGAACTGACGCGCGAACGGAACCTGGTGCAACGAGACGACCACCGTGATGCCCAGTTCCCGATTCAGTTCCTGCAGCAGGCGCATCACCTCCTGCGCGCTGCGCGGGTCGAGCGAGGCGATGGGCTCGTCGGCCAGGATCACCTGGGCGCCCTGCACGAGCGCGCGCGAGATCGCGGCACGTTGCTGCTGTCCGCCGGACAGGGTCGAGGCGCGCTGCCATGCGCACCGGGCGATCCCGACACGCTCCAGGGCCTGCCAGGCGCGGCCGTACTCCTCGCGCGGAAAGCGGCGCAGCACCGTGCGCCAGAGGGGCAGCCGGTGCATCGCGCCCGCCAGCACGTTGGTCATGACGGGCAGACGGTCGACGAGGTTGAACTGCTGGAAGATGGTGGCGATCCCGGCCCGCTGGCGGCGGATGTCCGACGCCACCGAGCCGCCGTCCTGGATGGTCCGCCCTCCCACGACCACACGGCCGCAGCCGGCATCGCCGGCCACCAGACCGTTCAGATGCCGCAGCAGCGTGGACTTGCCGGAACCGGAGGCCCCGAGTAATGCCACCATCTCACCGGGAGCAACCCGGAGCGAGACATCGATCAGCGCGCGGGTGCTTCCGAAGGTCTTGGACAGACCCGCTACCGCGATTTCCGCCGACATGGTGTCCTCCGCATCGTTGGGCTGTACGGGGGTAAGGCATACCGGTTCCCGGCCGCCGCCCTCGAATCAGGCGCAACGATAAGGAGGAAAGATGACAGTTTGATGGCCGGCGGGCGCCCTGCGCGGACGACCTGCGTCCGAGGGCGCCCCACTCCGGCGGATCCGGTGCCTCAGCGCATCCCGAACCGGGCGGCACGGGCCAGCAGGCGCCGCGCGCGCTCGACCACGGGCGCGTCGATCATGCGCCCGTCGAGCTGGACCGCGCCGTGGCCACCGGCTTCGGCCGCCTCGTAGGCCGCCACGACCCGCCGCGCGTGCGCAAGGCTCTCGGCGCTCGGGGTGAAGACCTCGTGGACGACGGCCAGCTGCGCCGGATGGATGCACAGCATTCCGTCGCTGCCCAGCGCCTGGCCCCCGAGCAGGATCTGCCGCCAGGCGTCGAGATCGCGGAATTCGGCCAGCGATCCCGGGCAGGCGTAGACATGCAGGCCGTAAGCGCGCGCGGCGAGGATCACGCGTTCGCACGAGGCGCGCATGCCCGCGGCATCCGGACGGCAACCCAGGGAAACCGACAGATCCTCGGGGCCGAGCGCGAGCGAGCGCAGCATCGTTCCACCCTGGGCGGCGATGCGTTCGGCGGCGAGCACGCCGAGCGCCGTCTCGATCTGCGCCATCAGCGGCTTCGTCCAGCCGGCCAGGTGCTCGGGTGCCTCGACCTTCGGCAGAACGAACCCCGTCAGCGCCGGGATCCGGGCCAGCGCCCGTACGTCGTCCGGGCAATGCACGGCGTCGGGCACGCGGACCCAGACTTCGGGCGGCCCATCGGCCGCCGGACGCGCCTCGAGCCAGGTCCGCACCTCGCGCAGCGCCGCCGGGCGCGCTTCGGGGACGACGGCATCCTCGAGATCGAGGATGATCGCGTCGGCGCCGCTCGCCGCGGCCTTGTCGAACCGCTCGGGCCGGTTGCCGGGAACGAACAGCCAGGAGCGTGGAGCTTCGGTCACGGGGGACTCCTCAGGTGGCGGCGTCCGCCTCGGTGGTGAACGAGTCGGCGAAGAACGCGTCGGCCGGCAGCCCGCATTCGGACTGGAACTCGCGTTCCGCCGACGACACGACGATGGGCGCGCCACAGACGTAGACCTCGTGACCGGACAGATCGGGGAAGTCCGCGATCACGGCCTTGTGCACGAAGCCGTCGCGACCCTGCCAGCCGTCCTCGGGCAGCGCGTCCGAAACGACCGGGACGTAGGTGAGCCAGTCGAGTTCGTCGGCCCACTGCCGGCAGAGCGCGTCCATGTAGAGGTCCATGGGCCGGCGCCCTCCCCAGTAGAGCGTCACCGGCCGGCGGATGTCCTTCGCGCGCATGTGCTCGATGATCGCCTTGATCGGGGCGAAGCCCGTGCCGCTGGCCACCATGACGATCGGCTTGTCGCTGTCCTCGCGCAGGAAGAACGTGCCCATCGGACCCTCGAAGCGCAGGATGGACTTCTCCTTGACCGGCGGCGTGGTCGCGCCGAAGACGGTGTCGGTGAACTTGCCGCCGGGCATGTGCCGGATGTGCAGCTCCAGCTGCTCCGCGGTGTCCGGCGCACTGCCCAGGGAATACTGGCGACGGGTCCCGTCGCGCAGGATGATCTCGATGTACTGGCCGGCGAGGTACTGCAGGCGCTCGTTCGCCGGCAGCTGCAACGAAAGCACAGCGAC
>JAUIAI010000352.1 GCA_030425615.1 Gammaproteobacteria bacterium | reverse complement strand
CGCGCCCAGGATCCGTACGCCGAGCCCGGGCCCCGGGAAGGGATGCCGGTGAACCATGTCCGGCGGCAAGCCGAGCGCCAGGCCCAGGGCCCGCACCTCGTCCTTGAACAGTTCGCGCAACGGCTCGAGAAGCTTCAGGTTCAGGGTTTCGGGCAGGCCGCCGACGTTGTGATGCGACTTGATGGTGTGCGCCTTCTTCTGCCCGCCGGCGGACTCGATGACGTCCGGATAGATGGTTCCCTGGGCGAGCCAGCTCGCGTTCTCGATGGCGGAGGCTTCCTGCTGGAACACCTCGACGAATTCCGCGCCGATGATCTTGCGCTTCGCTTCGGGATCGGCGACATCGGTCAGTCGGGCCATGAACACGGCGCTGGCATCCACGTGACGCACCCGCACGCCGAGGTGGTCGGCGAATGTGCGCATGACCTGCTCGGCCTCGTTGAGGCGCAGCAGACCGTGATCGACGAACACACAGGTGAGCTGGTCTCCGATGGCCCGATGGATCAGTGCGGCCGCGACCGATGAGTCCACTCCGCCCGACAGACCCAGGATGACGTGCTCGTCGCCGACCTGCTGGCGGATGGCCTCGACCGCCTCGTCGATGAAACCGGGCATCGTCCAGTCAGCCGCTGCGCCGCAGATCTCGCGCACGAAGCGTTCGAGCATCGCCCTGCCCTGACGCGTGTGCGTGACTTCCGGATGCCACTGCATGCCGTAGAAACGACGCGTCTCGTCGGCCATGCCGGCGATCTCGGCGTTGTCGCTGGAGGCCATGAGTACGAAACCCGAAGGCAGCGCGGTGACCTTGTCACCGTGGCTCATCCAGACGTCCAGCAGCCCGTGGCCCTGCTCGTTGCGGGCGTCCTCGATGGAGTCCAGCAGCCGCGCGTGACCACGAGCGCGCACCCGGGCAAAGCCGAATTCTCGCCGTGCGCTGGACTGCACGGTACCGCCCAGCTGGGCAGCCATGGTCTGCATACCGTAGCAGATGCCGAGCACCGGCACGCCAGCGTCGAAGGCGGCCTGAGGCGCGCGTGGCGTTTCGTGCTCCGTGACGGTCGCCGGCCCCCCCGAGAGGATGATGCCGCGCAACGCTCCCTCCGAGCGCCACTCGGCCAGCACCTGTTCGGCCGTGTCGTACGGATGGATCTCGCAGAACACGTGCAGTTCGCGCACCCTGCGCGCGATCAGCTGCGTGACCTGGGACCCGAAGTCGATGATCAGGATCTTGTCGTGGATCACGGTGGCCCGGCTCCCTCAGCCGATCTGGTAATTGGGGGCTTCCTTGACGATCTGCACGTCATGAACATGCGACTCGCGCATGCCCGCGGCGGTGATCTCGACGAACCGGGTCTGCGTACGCATCTGTTCGATGTCGCGACAGCCGCAATAGCCCATGCTCGCCCGCAGCCCTCCCACGAGTTGATGCACGATGGCCACCACCGACCCCTTGTAGGGGACACGACCCTCGATGCCTTCCGGCACGAGCTTGTCCGCGTTGACCGAAGGATCCTGGAAGTAGCGATCGGCCGCGCCGTCGGCCATGGCGCCGAGCGAGCCCATTCCGCGATAGGTCTTGTACGACCGCCCCTGATACAGGATCACCTCGCCCGGGGCCTCTTCCGTGCCCGCGAACATGGAGCCCATCATGACGGTGTGGGCGCCGGCGGCTATGGCCTTGGCGATGTCCCCGGAAAACCGTACGCCGCCGTCGGCGATGAGCGGCACACCGGATCCCTCCAGGGCCTTCGCGACCTCGCTGATGGCGGTGATCTGCGGCACGCCGACACCGGCGACCACCCGGGTGGTGCAGATGGAGCCGGGACCGATGCCGACCTTCACGCCGTCGGCCCCGGCTTCACGCAGCGCCACGGCCGCATCGGCGGTGGCGATGTTCCCGGCCACGACGTCCACCTGCGGAAAGTTGCGCTTGATCTCGCGCACTCGGCCGATGACACCGGCCGTATGACCGTGGGCCGTGTCCACCACGAGCAGATCCGCGCCCGCAGCCACCAGTGCCGCTATGCGTTCGTCGGAATCGCCGCCCACCCCGACCGCCGCACCCACGCGCAGCTTGCCGGCAGAGTCCTTGCAGGCATTGGGATGTTCGGTGGACTTCAGGATGTCCTTGACGGTGACCAGACCGCGGAGCCGGAAACCTTCGTCGACCACGAGAACCCGCTCGAGCCGGTGCTCGTGCATCAGGCGCTGGGCCTCTTCGGGAGAAGTCCCCTCGCGCACCGTCACGAGACGCTCCTGTGGCGTCATGATCCGGCCCACGGGCAGGTTCAGACGCGTTTCGAAGCGCAGGTCGCGGTTCGTGACGATCCCGACGACCTGATCGCCCTCGACGACCGGGAGGCCGGAGATCTTGTGCTGACGTGTGAGCGCGATGACGTCGCTGACCGTCATGTCGGGACTCACCGTGATCGGATCGACCAGGACCCCCGTCTCGTAGCGCTTGACCTTCTGGACCTCCGCCGCCTGGGCTGCGGGAGACAGGTTCTTGTGCACGATGCCGATCCCGCCCTCCTGCGCGAGCGCAATGGCCAGCGACGCCTCGGTGACGGTGTCCATCGCCGCTGACAGCAGCGGTATCTTCAGGGGGATGTTGCGCGAGACGGAGGTTGCGAGTTCCGTGTTGCGCGGCAGGATATCGGAGTAGCCGGGCACGAGCAGGACGTCATCGAACGTCAGTGCCTTGCCGATCAGTTGCATGGGGACCTCGACGCAAAGCCGCATTATACCGACGCTCGCCGCTGTCCGAGAGAGCAGCCGGACTCAACCGCCGCGCCATTTCCGGCCCGCTTCCCCCGCACGCTCGCGCGCCACCCGGTGTTGACGGGCAGCCTTCGGATCGGCGGTGACCGGGCCGAGCAGTTCGACACGGTCACCGGCGTGCAGGGGCAGCCCGGGTCGCATCCGACGGCCATGGACGGCCACGGAAGCCTCGCCGCGCGAGATGCGTGCGGCCGCCTCGGGCGTGAGGCAGTCCTCGAGCAGCCTCGCGAGATCCCAGTCGGACGGCACGCTTCGTGTGGCCACACTCACGGACTGCTGCGGGGCTTCTCCCGGCAGTCGCGCGAACCCGGGGCAGGATCCGCGAACCGGCGCACCGTCCGGCCAGTCGGCGGCCGACCAGACCAGGGTCACCGTGAGATCTCCTTCGGCCGCAGGATCGGCGCCCGGAGGCCTCTCAGCCATGCCGGCGCTCGGCCTCGCGCGTGAAGGCGTCCACCATGGTGCCGACGATATTCGCGAACACGGGCCTGAGCGCGCGTCCGAGAAGTCCGCCCCGCATGGTGTAGCGCAGATCGAAACGCACCTTGCACGCGTCCTCGGCGAGGGGCTCGAAGCGCCATCCGCCCTCGAGGGCGGTGAACGGGCCGTCCAGCAACTCCATCTGGATGGCGTTCGGGCGGTCGTGCAGATTGCGCGTGGTGAAAGAGGCGCTCAGACCCTTGAACGCCACCCGGATGGTGGCCACGACCACGGGTGAAGCGCTGCGATCGACTTCGGACCCGGCGCACCAGGGCAGGAATTTCGGGTAGTCCTCGATCGCGTCGACCAGGTCGAACACCTGATCGATCGGGTATGGCAGGAGGGCCGTTTGCTCGATACGGTTTTCGCTCATGGTCGTGCAGAATACCGTGCCAGGCCGAAAGCGCCCCAGAACGGTTTGCGCGCGACCACACCCCCGCGCCCGTGGAGCGCCTGCCGCCCGCCCGACGCCCCCTCCCTGATGACCCCCCATGAGCATCGTCCAGAACAAGAAGGCCCAGCACGACTACCTGATCGAGGAGCGGTTCGAGGCCGGACTCGCGCTCGAGGGCTGGGAGGTCAAGGCCATCCGGGCAGGCCGCGCCCAGCTCAAGGAGGCCTATGTCATCGTACGCGGAGCGGAGCTGTTCCTCATCGGGTCTCACATCACGCCCCTGCCCGAGGCGTCCACGCACGTGAAGCCGGACGCCACCCGCACCCGCAAGCTGCTGATGCACGGAGCGGAGATCGACAAGCTGATCGGGAAGGTGGAAAGGGCGGGCTACGCCCTGGTACCGCTGGACATGCACTACACCCGCGGTCGCATCAAACTCGCCGTCGGCCTGGCCCGCGGGAAACGGCAGTTCGACAAGCGCGCGTCGGAGAAGGAGCGCGAGTGGAAGCGCGAGCAGCAGCGCCTGCTCAAGGCCAGCGGGCGCTGACGCCGCAGGTGGGGGTCAGGGCTGTCCGCCCGCCCCGGGTTGTCGGATGACCGACATTGCCGTGGCCACCATCGAGGCCGCGTCACCGAGATTGGCCGGCACGATCATGGTGTTGTTCTCGCGAGCGAGTCGCCCGAACGCCTCGACGTACTTCTCCGCGACCTGCAGATTCACGGCATCCATGCCACCGGGACGCTGGATCGCCGCCGAGATGCGCTCGATGGCCCGGCCCGTCGCTTCCGCCACCGCCTCGATCGCGTTCGCCTCGCCCATCGCGCGGTTGATCTCCGCCTGCCGCTCACCCTCTGAGCGGGCGATGAACGCCTCTCGCTCGCCCGTGGCCAG
>JAUIAI010000351.1 GCA_030425615.1 Gammaproteobacteria bacterium | reverse complement strand
CGGATCTGCGGCTGCGCGATGGGCGCGGCGAGATCCTGCGGACCCGCGACCCGATCCGCGACCTGCACGCCGGTGACCCGATCCTCGTGGCCCTGCAACTGCCGGAAGAACCGGGCGCACTGACCCTCGAGGGCGAGCACGACGGACTCCCCTGGCAGCGCGCCCTGACGCTCGTGCGCGCGGACGCCGTCGGCGTGCACAAGCTGTGGGCCCGGTCCGAGCTGGACCGGCTGGGCGCCGCGATTCGACGCGCCGGCGGCGACGACGAACGGCGCGGCGAGTTGCGCGCCCAAGCCACGGACATCGCCCTTTCGCACGGCCTGGTGAGCCCGTACACCAGCCTGGTCGCCGTCGACCGCACGCCCGTGCGGCCGGTCGACGAAAGCAGCACCCGGGCCGAGGTACCCCGTCACCTGCCGGCCGGCTGGAACGCCGCGGCGGTGTTCGGCGCCAGCGCCGCCACCATGCCCCTGGCTGCGACCGCGACCGGCGCGTGGAGCGAGATCCTCGCGGGTCTGGCCCTGCTCGTGCTCGCCGCCGCTTTCCTCGCGGCCTTCCTGTGCCGCGCCCAGGACCTCTTCGAACGTCGATGAGTGGCGCGAACGCCTTCCGAAACCGCGCCCAGGCTCCCGCCATGGCGGTCGACAGGGGCGAGTGGGCGGCACACGAGCGACGCCGCCGGCGGCGCCGGGCGGCGGTCGCTCTGGTGCTCCTGGCGCTCGGGCTGTCCCTCGCACTTGCCGGCGCCCTGCCGACCGCCCGTGGCGCGGCGATCCTGGTCAAGGCACAGGTGGCGCAGTGGCTGATCGAACGCGCCTGGCAGGACAACCGGACCCACGCCGGCCAGGCAAGCCGGCCGTGGCCATGGGCCGATCTCACACCCGTGGCGCGCCTGGGCTTCGAGCGTCAGGGCGAGCACCGGGTGGTGATGGACAATGACCGCCCCCGTACGCTGGCCTTCGGCCCCGGCGTTCGCGCCGGAACCCCCCTGCCGGGAACCGGTGGGAACAGCGTCATCAGTGCCCACCGCGACACCCACTTCGCCCTGCTGGGCGACGTTCGCGACGGCGATCCGATCGTCGTCCAGACGCTCGACGGCGAAACCGTGCGCTACCGGGTCGCGGGGCGACGGATCGTGGACGTGAACGACGGCTGGGTGGCCGACGACCATGGCCGCGACGAACTCACGCTGGTGACCTGCTGGCCGCTGGACGCGCTTCGCGCCGGGGGCAGACAGAGGCTCGTGGTGACCGCCGTGCGCCTGGATCCGCCGCGATCGCGGCATTTCCTTTATCCTCTGCCCGGCTCGACGGAGGATCGAGTGAATTAGTGTGCTTCAACAACCAGGAGACGAGGCGGCCATAGAGCATGGAGATGACACGACCCCGGTTTCGATGCCCGGCTTCTCTCCCACCCGGGGCTGAAGGTCCCGGAAGTCTCGCCCACGCCGTGCATGGGCCCGTGTGATGGCGGTCGATGCCTTCGTGCGCCTCGAGAACGTCGCCAAACGCTGGAATGGCCAGCTCGGCGTGGAGCACATCGACCTGACGATCCCCCGGGGCGCGTTCGTGGCGCTGCTCGGGCCGTCAGGGTGTGGAAAATCCACCACCCTGCGCCTGATCGCCGGACTCGAGAACCCCGACGAGGGCAACATCCGAATCGACGGCCGCGATGTCACCACGCTGCCCGCGTCGGCGCGCAACCTCTCGATGGTTTTCCAGTCCTATGCGCTGTTCCCGCACCTGAGTGTCGCGGAGAACGTGGTCTTCGGCCTGAAGGTGCGTCGCGTGGGGCGCACCGAGCGCAACGAAAAACTGCGACGCGCGCTGGAGATCACCGGTCTGCTCGGCTACGAGGCCCGCAAGCCGGCCGAGTTGTCCGGCGGGCAGCGACAGCGGGTGGCCCTGGCGCGCGCCATCGTGGCCGGACAGCCGCTCTGCCTGATGGACGAGCCGCTGTCCAACCTCGACGCCAAGCTGCGCACCTCGGTGCGCAAGGACATCAAGAAACTGCAACGTGATCTTGGTATGACCGTGGTCTATGTCACCCACGATCAGACCGAAGCCATGAGCATGGCCGACCGCGTGGTCCTCATGGAAGGCGGGCACATCCAGCAGGAAGGGCCGCCCGAGGATCTCTACTACCGTCCGGCGAACACCTTCGTGGCCGAATTCGTCGGCTCGCCCCCGATGGCCCTGATCGACACGGCCGCGCTGCCGGAACATGCCGGCGCCGCGCGCCTCGGGCTGCGCGCGGAAGACGTGCGTATCGCCGAGCCGGGCCGGGGCCGCCTTTCGTGCACGGTGGCCGAGTGCGAGTTCCTGGGCTCCGAGACGTTCGTCGGGCTCGTGCATCCGGCCGCGGTCGGCCTGACCGTCAGCGTGCCGGGTCTGCGGCAGTTCGCCACCGGCACGACGCTCGAGATCGATTTCGACGACGGCGCGCTCCACCGTTTCGACGCCGCCGGACAACGCCTGGCAGGGTCCGGATGACCGCCCCGGGCGGCGCCCTGCTTCACCCGGCGGAAACGGATTGCCGCCACGCAGTTCTTTGCAGTGCACACAAACCCCTTCGGAGGAAGCCATGAGACTTTTGAAGCAAATGGGTGCCGCTCTGGCACTCACCGCTGGCCTGGTCACCACGGCCGGCGCAGCCACCGAACTGACCATGTACTACCCCATCGCCGTCGGCGGGCCGCTGACCAAGGTCGTCGACGGTATCGTGGCGGACTTCGAAAAGGCCCACCCCGACATCAAGGTCAACGCCATCTATTCGGGCAACTACGACGACACGAGGGTGCGCGCGTTGTCGGCGCTGAATTCGGGCGAGCCCGCGCAGCTCGCGGTGATGTTCTCGATCGATGCCTACGACCTGATCGAGCAGGATCTGATCGTGCCGTTCGACGACCTGGTGCAGAACGATGAGCAGCGCGCCTGGCTGACCAGCTTCTATCCGGCCCTGATGGCCAACGGCACCATCGAGGGCAAGACCTGGGGCATCCCCTTCCAGCGCTCGACGATCGTCGCGTACTACAACAAGGACATGTTCCGGGCCGCCGGCCTGGATCCCGAGCAACCCCCCAAGACCTGGGACGAGCTGGTGTCGAAGGGCAAGGCGCTGACCCGCGACGGCACCCACGGCCTGATGATTCCGTCCACCGGCTACCCCTACTGGATGTTCCAGGCGCTGGCCATCCAGAACGGCAAGGAGCTGATGTCCAACGACGGGCTGACCACCTATTTCGACGACCCCAAGGTCGTGGAGACACTGGAGTTCTGGCGCTCGCTGTCCACCGAGCACGGCATCATGCCCACGGGCACCGTGGAATGGGGCACGCTGCGCCAGGCCTTCCTGGAAGGACAGACGGCCATGATGTGGCATTCCACCGGCAACCTCACCGCCGTACGCAAGGCGGCCAAGTTCGACTTCGGAGTGGCCGAGCTGCCGGCCAGGGTGCGTCCCGGATCGCCGACCGGCGGCGGGAACTTCTACGTGTTCAAGAAGGCCTCGGAGGCCGAACGCAAGGCCGCGCTGGAGCTGATCCGCTTCATGTCTTCGCCCGAGCAGGCCGCGGCGTGGTCGATCGCCACCGGCTACATGGGCGTGTCGCCCGCGGCGTACGAGACCGAGGCCCTGAAGGCCTACACGGCCGAGTTCCCGCCGGCGCTGGTGGCGCGCAACCAGTTGCAGAACGCGGTCGCAGAGTTCTCCACCTTCGAGACCGCGCGCGTTCGTGAAGGCCTGAACAACGCGATCCAGGCCGCGCTCACCGGCACCAAGACGCCGGCGGCGGCACTCGGCGAGGCGCAGGCCGCGGCCGAGCGGCTGCTCAAGGCCTACCGCTGAGGCTCGGTTCGGCTGCCGGGCCCGCCGCCAGCGCGGCGACGGGCCCGGTCGCCGGTCCACGCCGCGTCTGCGTGTTCACCACGGCCCCCGACTGACCATGCGCTCCCGCTCGGAGATCGAACGTCGTCGCCAGACGATACACGGCTGGCTGCTGCTCGGCCCGGCCATGATCCTGCTGAGCACGTTCGCGTTCTACCCGTCGGTGGCCACGTTCTGGACGAGCCTGTTCTCGCGCGGCACGCGCCGGCGGCCGTCCGAGTTCGTCGGTGCCGGGAACTACACGGATCTGTTCGCCGACCCCACGTTCTGGCTGGTGGTCAAGAACAACCTCTTCTACGCGGCGGTGACGATCCCGGTGTCGATCATCATCGCGCTCGTGATGGCGCTCTGGGCCAACGCGAAGATTCCGGCCCGTGGCTTCGTGCGCACCGCCTACTTCACGCCGACCGTGTTGCCGATGATCGCCGCGGCGAACCTGTGGCTGTTCTTCTATACCCCCGGGCTGGGTGTACTCGACCAGATCGGCTCGCTGTTCGGATTGCCTTCGGTGAACTGGCTCGGCCAGCCCGAGACCGCGCTGTGGGCGGTGATCATCGTCACCATCTGGAAGGAATCCGGTTTCTTCATGATCTTCTATCTGGCGGCGCTGCAGACGATCCCCGCCGATCTCAAGGAAGCCGCCGACATCGAAGGCGCGAGCCGCTG
>JAUIAI010000350.1 GCA_030425615.1 Gammaproteobacteria bacterium | reverse complement strand
GGCGCGGCTCGAACCGGGGGACCGGATCCTGGTGCACACCGGCGAGGCGGTCCCGGCCGATGCGCGCCTGGTGGACTCGGCGGCAGCGTTCGATCAGTCGCTGCTCACCGGCGAGAGTGTGCCGGTGACCCTGCGACCGGGGGACTGGGCGCCGGGCGGGGCGCTTCTGGCCGGCGCTCCGGTGCATCTGGAGGTCATGCGCGCGGCGGCCGACAGCACGCTCACGCTCATCTCCCGTCTGGCCGAGCGGGGCGCTGCGCAGAAACCTGCGCTGGCAAGACTCGCAGACCGGATCGCCGCGGTCTTCGTGCCCCTCATCCTCCTGATGGCCGCGCTCACCGGTCTGATCTGGGCCTGGCTGGCGCCCGAGCTGGCCTGGCCGAACGCCGTCGCCGTACTGGTCGTGTCCTGTCCATGCGCCCTGTCGCTGGCGACCCCGACGGCGCTGGCGGCCGCGCATGCAACCTGCCTGCGCCGGCAGCTGCTCCTGGCCGGCGGCGAAGCGCTCGAGACGCTGCCGACGATCACCGACGTGGTGTTCGACAAGACGGGCACGCTGACCGAGGGGCGTCCGACCCTCGAACGGGTAGATGCGGCGCCCGGTGTCGACGCCGGGCAGGCGCTTGCGATCGCCGCCGGCCTCGAGCAGGGGGCGGCGCATCCGTTCGCGCACGCGTTGCGCGAGGCGGCCGGGCAGGGCGCCTTCGAAGTGGACCGCCGCGGTCACCAGCCGGGGGCCGGCGTGGCCGGTCGGGTGGTCCTGCCCGACGGGGAGGTGCTCACCTGCTTTCTCGGCTCGGCACGCTGGTGCGGCCTGGGCGATGGCCGGGTCGCCCGCGAAGGGCTGGGCGCCGAAGCGCACGTCGGGCACGCAAGCGAGGTCTGGCTCGTGGCTCGAGCATGGGCCGCAGAGGATGCCGGCGAGCCGTCTGCCAGTGCGGGCGAAACCAGGGTGCTGGCGCGATTCTCGTTCACCGATCCGTTGCGCGCGTCGGCTTCCGAATTGGTCGATGGTCTGAAGCGCGACGGCATGACTGTGCACCTGCTGTCCGGAGATCGTGCGGTGGTGGTCGAAGCGGTGGGGCGCACGCTCGGGCTCGAACAGGTGCGAGGGGAGGCGGACCCGCAGGCCAAGCAGGCCTATGTGCGCGACCTGCAGGCGCAGGGCAGGCGGGTGCTGATGGTCGGCGACGGCATCAATGACATGCCCGTTCTCGCGAGCGCGGATGTTTCGGTGGCCTTCGGGCGCCCGACCGCACTGGCGCAGAGTGCGGCCGACGTCATCGTCATGCAGCCCCGGCTGGAGGCCGTCAGGCAGCTGCTCGAGATCGGTCGTGGGACACGACGGATCATTCGCCAGAATCTTGGCTGGGCCTTCGGCTACAACCTGATGGCGATCCCGCTGGCCGCCGCGGGCTGGGTGCCGCCCTGGCTCGCCGCGATCGGCATGGCCGGCAGCTCGCTGGTCGTCGTGTTCAATGCGGGCCGGCTGCTGCGGGCGGCCCGGGTGGCGGAGCACGAGTCGGTCGGCGCGGCTCCGCGCCCCTCTGCTGCCTGATACTCTTCCGGGCGCCGCCCTGCCTCAGACGCGGGCGGTCGGCCCGCCCGGCCCGCCGGACCGAGCAGACAGAGACATCCTTTCGAGCACCATGACCCAGAATTCCGATTCGGGCGCCGTCCAGGCGTCGCGCCCGCACCTGGCGCACTGGCCGCCGCGCGTCCCCCGCGAGATCCCCGCGGCCGAGACCACACTTTGGGACAACCTGGAAGTCTCCGCACGTCGATACCCGGCGCGAGCCGCGTTCGTGTTCTTCGGTCGGAAGATCACCTACCGTGAATTGTTCGACACGGTCGAGTCGGTCGCCGGCTGGCTGGCGGAGCGCGCTGGTGTCCGCCAGGGCGACCGGGTCATCCTCATGATGCAGAACAGCCCGCAGTTCGTGGTCTCGTTCTACGCGATCATGCGGCTCGGCGCGGTCGTGGTGCCGGTGAACCCGATGGTGCGGGCCGCCGAGCTGCCGCACTATGTCTGCGATGCCGGCGTGCGCGTCGCGATCGCCACAGCCGACGTCGCTCCCGAACTCGTGCACGCCAACGGCATGCTCGACCCGGTGGACCGTCTGCGGACCGTGCTGGTCAGCCGCTATCCGGACATGATGCCGGAGAGAATTGCGCCGGAAGATGCCGGTCCGCAGGCCTGGTCGGCCTGGCTGCAGGCTCCGTACCCCGACGATCCGCTCTGTGCCCGCTGGGCGGACGCCGTCTCGGCCGGTTGTGCGCCGCCTTCGTACCCGGGCCGTGCGGACGATCTCGTGGCGCTCGCATACACCTCGGGCACCACCGGCAAGCCCAAGGGATGCATGCATTCGCATCGCACCATCGGGCACAACGTGATGGCCGCGCCGCTGTGGAACTCGATCTGCGCGGCGGACACGGGACTCGCGGTGGTCCCGATGTTCCACATCACCGGCATGCTGTTCGCCATGCACGTACCGATCTACCTGGGCGGGACCGCCGTACTGTTGCCGCGCTGGGACCGTGATCTGGCGGGGCGGGCGATCGCCCGCTACGGGGTCACCACCTGGACGAACATCCCGACCATGGTCATCGACCTGCTCGCCAGCCCGCGCATGGCGGAGTACGACCTGAGCGGTCTGAAGTCGATCAGCGGCGGCGGTGCCGCCATGCCCAAGGCGGTGGCCGAGCGGCTCTACGACGCCTACGGGCTTCGCTATCTGGAGGGCTACGGGCTCACCGAAACGGCCGCTCCGTCCCATCAGAACCCGCCGCAGAATCCCAAGCGACAGTGCCTGGGCATTCCCACGATCGGCACCGATGCCCGCGTCGTCGACCCGCAGACCCTGCGTGAGCTGCCGGTCGGTGAACAGGGTGAAATCGTGATCCGGGGCCCGCAGGTCTTCCTCGGTTACTGGCGCAACGAGGACGCCACTGCGCAGGCGTTCATCGAACTCGACGGGCAGCGCTTCTTTCGCAGCGGCGACCTCGGCGTGATCGACGAGGATGGCTATTTCTTCATCACCGACCGGCTCAAGCGCATGATCAATGCCAGCGGTTTCAAGGTCTGGCCCGCCGAAGTGGAGAACATGCTCTATCGCCATCCGGACATCCAGGAGGCCTGCGTCATCTCCGCGCGCGACCCGTATCGCGGCGAAACCGTCAAGGCCGTCGTCGTGCTGCGCGAGGCGGCGCGGGGAAGCGTCGACGCCGCGGCGATCGAGGCGTGGGCCCGCGAGCAGATGGCGGCCTACAAGGTGCCCCGCCTGGTGGAGTTCGTCGACGCCCTGCCCAAGTCAGGCTCTGGCAAGGTCATGTGGCGTCTGTTGCAGGAGCAGGAAGATGCCCGCAGTGCGGCCTGAGCGTTTATCCGCGGGAGCGGACTGATGGAAGCGCTGTTCCTGCTCATACCGCTGTCGCTGATCGCGCTCGGCGTGGCGATCTGGATCTTCCTGCGCATGAACGGCTCGGGGCAGTTCGACGACACGGAGGGCCCCGCCTACAGCATCCTGCTCGACGACGACGATCCCGCGTCGAAAGATCCTGCCGCCCACCGGGGCGACGACCGGACGCACGGTCCGCGATCGGACGATCGGACGCGCTGATCGTCTGTCCGGCGTGATCGGGGTCGTCTGCCGGGCGGCCCCGACTTCCCGGCTGCCCCGCCTGTGGCGTTCTCGTCATCCAACGAGAATCGGCATGTGCACGCGGCCGATGTGCTTCGGCTTCGTTTGATCCCAGTCAAAACGCGAAATCACCACGTCCGTAAGGTACCGGATGGCGGCGCTCTCGCAGGGCTCGCCGTGCCGATTTCAAACCTTTCTTGAGCCTTACGGAGGCGCGCGCGCCATGAGCAGCACAGCGGTCGCTGGCGGAAGCGACACCTACAACTACAGAGTCGTGCGGCAGTTCGCCGTCATGACCGTCATCTGGGGCATCGTCGGGATGCTCGTCGGCGTATACATCGCCGCCGAGCTGATCTGGCCGGGCCTTTCGTTCGATCTGCCATGGTTGTCGTACGGCCGCCTTCGGCCTCTGCACACGAACGCCGTGATCTTCGCGTTCGGTGGGTCCGCTCTGTTTGCCACCTCCTACTACGTCGTCCAGCGAACCTGCCAGGCGCGTCTCTGGGGCGGGCCGCTCGTGGGCTTCACGTTCTGGGGATGGACGCTGGTCATCCTCCTGGCGGCGATCTCCCTGCCCATGGGCTGGACCTCGGGTAAGGAGTACGCCGAGCTCGAGTGGCCCATCGACATCCTGATCACGCTGGTGTGGGTCGCCTATGCGCTGGTGTTCTTCGGCACGATCATCAAGCGCAAGACGCCGCACATCTACGTGGCCAACTGGTTCTACGGCGCGTTCATCCTGACCATTGCCGTTCTGCACATCGTCAACAACATCGAGTTGCCGGTCACGCTGACGAAGTCCTACTCGGCCTACGCCGGTGTCCAGGACGCGATGATCCAGTGGTGGTACGGCCACAACGCGGTGGGCTTCTTCCTGACGGCCGGCTTCCTCGGCATGATGTACTACTTCGTGCCGAAGCAG
>JAUIAI010000349.1 GCA_030425615.1 Gammaproteobacteria bacterium | reverse complement strand
CCCCCGTCGGCACCGCCGCCGATGCCCTCGTTGTTGAGGCCACCGGAGCCCAGTTCCCAGTCGAGGTCACCGCTGAACCCGGTGAAGACCCCGGTCTTTTCGGTCGGGTCCAGGCCCGGTCCGGTCACGGAATCCGGATCCACGGCGGTGCCGCCGCCGCCTCCCCCGCAAGCCGCGACGACCAGCGTCACCATGAGCGTGAGAACGGCGACGAAGCGTCTCGGCAGTCGCATGGGTTGATCCCTCCCGGGCGTGGCGTGGCCCGGGGCACGCACGACGCAATCGTTGAATTTAGTGTCCTGAGGGTACTCAACCCCCCCGGGGCCCACAAGTGACGAATGCCCGGTCATTGCCGAACGAACCGTCGCCGCGATGCCTCTGCCGGGTTCGGACACCTGCACGGGCCACCCGCGCGGCTCGCCTATCATCGTGAGTCGGCCCGGCACGCCGCCGGGTTCAATCCCGATTTCGAGCCCATCACCGTGCCATGACCGATTCCGCGTCCACAAACCCCCCGGCCGGGGGGGTCACCCCGGTCAGCCGCCGGGTGATGAACCTCGCCCACATGCTGACCCAGGCGGCGCGCCGCTTTGCGCGCGCCCCGGCCCTCGTCGCCGCGGACCGACAGCTGGACTGGCGGACACTCGAAGCGAACGTCGACGCGCTCGCGTGGGCCCTGGCCGCGCGGGGCGTGCGCAAGGGCGATCGAATTCTCGTGCACAGCCGGAACTGTCCCGAACTCGTCCTGACGATGTTCGCGGCCTTCCGCCTGGGCGCCGTCTGGGTGCCGACGAACTTCCGGATCGCGCCGGACGAGGCCGCCTGGCTCGCAGAGTCCTCGGGCGCGAGCGTGTTCTTCGTGCAGGCCGAGTTCAGCGGTCATCTGCCCGCCGTGACCGCGGCCGCGCCCGTCGCGCCACTGACCGTCGGAATGGACGCGGGATCGGATACGGATACCACGCTCCGGCAACTGCTCGAGGAAGGGGACGGTCGGACCGTGCGCAATGCCGATGTCGAATACGACGACCCCTGCTGGTTCTTCTTCACCTCGGGCACCACGGGACGGCCCAAGGCGGCCGTGCTCACCCACGGGCAGATGGGCTTCGTCGTGACCAACCATCTTGCCGACCTGATGCCCGGACTGCGCCAGCACACCGACGCGAGCCTGGTCGTGGCGCCACTGTCGCACGGCGCCGGAATCCACTTCCTGATCCAGGTCGCGCGCGGGGTGACCACGGTCCTGACCAACCCCGCGCGTTTCGACGCCGACGAGGTGTGGTCGCTGATCGAACGGCACCGCATCACCAACCTGTTCACCGTACCGACCATCGTCAACATGATGGTCGACGACCCCGCGGTCGACCGGTACGACCATTCCAGTCTTCGCCATCTCATCTATGCGGGCGCGCCGATGTATCGCGAAGACCAGAAACGAGCCCTGGCCAGGCTGGGCAAGGTGCTGGTCCAGTACTTCGGTCTCGGCGAGGTGACCGGCAACATCACCGTGCTCCCGCCCGATCTGCACAGTCTCGAAGACGGCCCGCGGCCGAACACCTGCGGATTCGAGCGCAGCGCGATGCAGGTCAGCATCCAGGACGAGGCAGGCAACGAACTGCCGCCCGGCGAACAGGGAGAGATCTGCGTCTGCGGCCCGGCGGTGTTCGCCGGTTACTACGACAACCCGGAAGCCAATGCCCGGGCGTTCCGCGACGGCTGGTTCCGCACCGGCGACCTGGGAACCCTGGATGCCGAGGGCTTTCTCACGATCACCGGGCGTGCGTCGGACATGTACATTTCCGGCGGCTCCAACGTCTATCCGCGCGAGATCGAGGAGAAGGTCCTCACCTACCCCGGCATCGCCGAGGTCGCGGTCCTCGGTATGCCCGACCGTCGCTGGGGCGAGGTCGGCCTGATGATCTGCGTGCCTGCCGATGGTGCCGGCGTCGACCCGGACGCGCTGCTCGAATGGATGAGCACGCAGATGGCCCGGTACAAGCTGCCCCGCCGGATCCTGCTCTGGGACGAACTGCCGCGCTCGGGCTACGGCAAGATCGCCAAACGACTCATCCGTGAAAGGCTCGAGGCCTCCGGGGAATGGCCGGACGCCGCCGGCGGCTGAACGCGTGGATTCAACCGCCGGCACCCGGGCCGGCGGCCAGAAAAGAGAGCACCTGTTCCCGCGTCGGCATCGGGGCGACGGCGCCGAAGCCCAGCGTCGACAGGGCCGCCGCGGCGTTCGCATGCGCGGCGGCGGCGAACGGATCGGCACCGCGCAGCCACTCCGCGAGGAACGCGCCGTCGAAGGTGTCGCCGGCGGCGGTGGCGTCCACGGCCTGCACCCGGGGCGCGGGCACGACCCGGCGCTCGTCGCGCGTGGCGACCAGCGTTCCCGCCGCGCCGAGCGTCAGCGCCACGACACCGGGCCCCATGGCAAGGTAGCGATCCACGATCGCTTCCGGCTCGTCCAGGCCGGTCAGACGACGGGCGTCGTCCAGCCCGGGCAGCGCGATGTCGGCCTGCGCCATGGCGGCGTGGATCATCGCCCGGGCGCGGGGCAGCGGCCAGAGATTCAGTCTGAGATTGGTGTCGAAGGCCACCCGGGTACCGGCGTCGCGGGCAATCCGGATCGCCTCGAACACGGCGTCCGCGGAGGTCTGGCTGATGGCCAGGCTGATGCCACTGGTATGCAGCACGCGGGCGGCGGCGATGGCCTCACGCGGCAGGTCCGAGGGTGAGAGTCGGCTGGCCGCGGAACCGGCGCGGTAGTAGCTGAAGCGGTGGCCGGCGTCGTCGTGAGTCACGAAGTAGATGCCCGTCGGGGCATCGGGGTCGCGCCCGACGTGCGTGGCATCGACGTTCTCGCGGGCCCAGAGGGCCATGAAACTGTCGCCGAACGCGTCTGTCCCCAGACGTGTGAGCATGCCCACCGCCGCCCCCTGCCGGGCGGCCGCCACCGCGCAGTTACTGGTGTCGCCGCCGTGACCCGGCTGGTACAGACCGTCGCCACGGGCGTTGAACTCGAGCATCGGCTCGCCCAGGCACAAGAGCATCGGTTCCATCGACGTCAACCCCCAGAGAAAAATCCTGCCGATCACACGGACAGAGCGCAGTCCCCCTAGAATCGCGCGATCGGCACTTCCGGTCCGCCGCCGACAGCACGGGAAGAATCCCTTTGCACGGCGTCGACCCCGCACCGGTCTCCCGCGACCGGTCGGCATCCTGACCGGACGGCCCTCCGCTTCCCAGCCGGCCTCATCATGAAAGACCCAGAGATACGCGGCACCCGCCGCGACGACATCCCCGCGCTGGTCGATCTCCAGCGGCGAATCTATCCGGAAATCGAACCCTGGCCCGCGAGCCGCGTGGAGCAGCAGCTCGAGGTGTTCCCGGAGGGCCAGTTCGTGGCCGTGATCGACGGCCGCATCGTCGGCTGTGCGAGCTCCATCATCGTGCGCTGGGACGACTGGCTCACCGCCCACACCTGGGCGGACATCACGGCGGACGGCACGTTCGACACCCACACGCCCGAGGGCCTTACCCTTTACGGCGCCGAGGTCTTCGTCGACCCCGCAATCCGGGGACGACGGGTGGGACACCTGCTCTACAACGCGCGGCGGCGTCTCTGCCGTCGGCTGAACCTCAAGCGCATCATCGCCTGCGGACGCCTGCCCGGGTATCACCGCTACGCGGACCGGATCGACGTCGAGACCTACGCCATGAAGGTCGTATGGGGGGATCTGAAGGATCCCGTCCTGAACTTCCAGCTGCGCGAAGGCTTCGATTTCTGCGGCGTGATCCGGGGCTACCTGCCCGAAGATGCGGAGTCCTGCGGCCACGCCTCGCTGATCGTCTGGCTCAACACCTCGTACCGACCGTTGCGACGGCCCGACCCCCCGCCGGCGCGCACTTTGCCCGCGCCGATCGTCTGAACGGCCGGAAACCCCGCCCGGCCGGGGTTTCGACTTGCATCGGCGCGCCCGGATTCGTATCATTAGCACTCCTGTCGCACGAGTGCTAACAGTCCGCACTGAACGTCTGTAAGCCCCGGCGGCAGCAGAAAATCACGGCTTCGACTCCTGCGGGACGCTGAGCCGTCTGTTTTTTCCCTCTCAATCAGTAGCTTAGGAGCCAACGCATGAAGCTGCGTCCCTTGCATGATCGCGTGATCATCAAGCGCATGGACAACGAGCGCAAAACGTCCTCGGGCATCGTGATCCCCGACAACGCCGCCGAGAAGCCCGATCAGGGCGAGGTGCTGGCCGTCGGTGACGGCAAGGTCGGCGACGACGGCAAGGTCCGTCCCATGGCCGTCAAGGTCGGCGACAAGGTGCTCTTCGGCAAATACAGCGGCCAGACCGTCAAGGTGGACGGCGAGGAAATGCTGGTCATGCGCGAAGAAGACATCATGGCCGTCGTCGAGGGTTGATCCCTTCGCGATCCCCTCTCCCCCCTGAATTCTCAAGGAGTTAACACATGGCAGCGAAACAGGTCCTGTTTCACGAAGACGCCCGTTCGCGGATGGTGGACGGCATCAACCTGCTGGCCAACGCGGTCAAGGTGACCCTGG
>JAUIAI010000348.1 GCA_030425615.1 Gammaproteobacteria bacterium | reverse complement strand
CGATGCCGGACTCCGAATGCGCGATCAGCACCGACTGATAGGAAGCGGAGTCGCCCTTGCGCAGCGCGGCGAACGGCTCGATGTCGATCTCGCCGCCGGCCATCTTCTCCTTGGCCATGGTGTAGGAGACCGGCCCGAAATAGGCTACGTCGATGCGTCCGAATCGCGTGGCTTCGATCATCGACGAGTAGTCGGTGGTGACGACCAGCTCGATCTTCCTGCCCAGGGCGTTCTCGAGACGCTTCTTGAGCGGCTGGTTGTTCTGAATGACGGTGCCCGCGTTCTCGTCGGGCAGCAGCGCCACCTTCAGGATATCGGGATTCGCCTCGGCGGCGATCACGGGCGTGGCGGCGACGCCGAGCGCGAGCGCCAACGGCGCGAGGAGTGCTGCGAGGGTTTTCATGAGAGCTCCTTGAAGGGGTACGAAAGGGAAAACGGAATCAATCGGCCGGCTCGTCGAGCGCCGCCCGGCCGTACAGGCGTTCCAGCAGCGTGTCGTCGAGGCCATCGGGCGGGCCGTCGTAGACCACGCGTCCGGCACTGAGCGCGACCACGCGGTCGGCGAATTCGCGAGCCATCTCCACCTGGTGCAGGCTGACGACCGCCGCCATCGCCCGTTCGCGGCAGATTTCGCGCAGCAGCGCGAGCACCCGGCGACCGGATCCCGGATCCAGCGAGGCCACCGGTTCGTCGGCGAGGAAAAGTTCCGGGTCCTGCGCCAGCGCGCGGGCGATGCCCACGCGCTGCTGCTGCCCGCCCGACAACGTGTCGCAGCGGTCGAGCGCGCGATCGAGCAATCCGACGCGCTCCAGACAGGCGAGCGCCCGCCGCCTTTCGGTCTCGGGCATCGGCAGCAGCGTGCGCCAGCCCGGATAGGCGCCGAGCCGGCCGACGAGCACGTTCGCCAGCGCGTGCCAGCGCCCGATGAGCTGGTGCTGCTGGAAGATCATCGCGGAACGGCGTCGATGAGCGCGCAAGGTGGCGCGATCGTGCAGCGCGCCTAGATCGGTGTGGCGAACCTCGCCCGCCGTGGGTCGGACCAGGCCGTTGAGCGTGCGCAGCAGGGTGGACTTGCCCGCCCCGGACGCACCGAGCAGGACAGTCAGGCAGTTCCTGCCCACCGACAGCGACGTGGGCTCCAGCCCGACGGTGCCCGAGGGGTAGCGCACGGCGACTTCGTGAAGCGACAAGACGGCGGCGTCTCGATTCATGACGATCTCCTCGAATCGGGGCCAAGTCTCGGAGCCCGAGATGACGAATTTCTTAAGGCCATGTGGACAGGTCCGGCTTGCCGGCGGCCGCGGCGCACAATGTGTTCGCGCCATCGTCCTTCCGGAGGCCCAATGTCCGATTCCATCCTGGTGCTGAACGCAGGCTCGTCGAGCATCAAGTTCGCCGCCTACCGCTGCCGGAGAGCCGGTGAACCGCCCGAAGCGTTGCTGCGCGGTCAGATCAGCGGCATCGGCCAGACACCCGCCTTCCAGGCCCGGGCGGCCGATGGTCGTCCCCTTCCCGAACCCCGGCTGGGCAGGATTCCAAGCGGCGCAACGCATGAAGACCTGATCGATTCGGTTCTCGAATGGCTCGACGGGCAGTTACAGGGGTCCGCACTCTCCGCCGTCGGCCACCGCGTGGTTCACGGTGGGCCGACGCTGACCGCTCCGGTGCGAATCGACGACCCGGTGATCGCGTGTCTGACCGAACTGGTCCCCCTCGCACCGATGCACCAGCCGCACAGCCTGGCAGCGATCGCCGCGGTCGGGTCACGTCACCCGGAGCTCCCTCAGATCGCCTGCTTTGACACCGCCTTCCATGCGCAGCAGCCGCACCTGGCCAAGCTGTTCGCGCTGCCGCGATGGCTGACGGACCTCGGCATCCTGCGCTACGGCTTCCACGGCATCTCGTACGACTACATCTCGCGCGTGCTCGGGGAACACCTCGGCGAGCGGGCCGACGGCAGGGTGGTGGTGGCCCACCTGGGCAACGGCGCAAGCGCCTGCGCCATGCTCGGGCGACGCAGCCGCTCGAGCACCATGGGGTTCACCGCCGTGCACGGTTTGATGATGGGGCGCCGCAGCGGAACGATCGACGCGGGAATCATCCTCTACCTGATGCGTGAACGACAGATGGACGCCGACCATCTCGAACACCTGCTCCACAAGGAGTCCGGCCTGCTCGGCGTTTCGGGCATCAGCAGCAGCGTTCAGGCGCTTGAGGCCAGCGACGCGCCGGAGGCGCGTGAGGCACTCGATCTCTACGCATGGCGCGCGGCCGCGGAGATCGCCGCGCTCCTGCCCTCCATCGGCGGGCTGGACGCGCTGGTGTTCACGGCCGGGGTCGGCGAGCACTCGGCGGGCGTGCGCGCGGCCATCGTCCGCCACCTGACCTGGCTCGGCATCACGCTCGATGACGCCGCGAACGCCACCCACCGTACGCGAATCAGTGCATCCGGCAGCCCTGTCGACGTCTGCGTGATCCCGACCGACGAGGAGTGCGTGATCGCCGAAGCCACGGCCGCCGCGCTCGATGCCTGAACCCCACCGGCTGCTCCCCTTCCGGCCCCGAAGCGGCCGCATGCTACCGTTGGGCGGGAATCTTTCGGCAAGGAGCGGCAGACCATGCGCTGGCAGGTGGGAACCGACATCGGCGGCACGTTCACGGACGTGGCGTACATCGACGCGCAGGGCCGCCTGTGCACGGCCAAGGTGCCGTCGACGCCCGAGCACTTCGGCCGCGGTGTGGTGGACGGTGTCGCCCTTCTCGCGCAGGCCGAGTCGCTGTCGATGGCCGAGCTCGAGCACATGGCGCACGGCTGCACGGTGGCCACGAATGCGATCCTCGAAGGCAAGGGCGCCCGTACCGCGCTGCTGACGACCGCCGGCTTTCGCGACATCCTCGAACTGCGGCGGATCCGCGTACCACGCCTGTACGAACCGCTGTTCGTCAAACCGCCGCCGCTCGTGCCACGCGCCCTGCGCCTGGAGGCACGCGAGCGACTGGCCGCCGACGGCAGCGTGGTCACCCCGCTGAACACCGAAGACGTGCACGTGGCGGCAGAGCGCATGCGCGCCGCCGGCGTGCAGGCGGTCGCCGTCTGCTTCCTGCACGCCTTCCGCAACCCCGCGCACGAGCGGGCAGCCGGCGCGCTGCTCGAGGAACTCCTGCCCGGGGCGTTCATCTGCCTGTCGGTGGACGTCCTGCCGCAGGTCCGCGAATACGAACGCACGAGCACGACGGTCATCAATGCCTACGTCGGGCCACCGGTTCGGGACTATCTCGACGGGATGACCGAGGCGTTCACCGCGCGCGACAGCCGGCCCCGCATCTCGGTGATGCAGTCCTCGGGCGGCACGCTCTCGGCGCAGGCGGTCCGGGAACGTCCGGCCCAGATCGTGGAGTGCGGCCCGGCCGCCGGCGTCGTCGGTGCCGCACTGCTCGCGCGCCGGCTCGGGATCGACCAAGCCATCAGTTTCGACATGGGCGGGACCACGGCCAAGGCGTCGATCGTGGAACACGGCGAGGTCGTCTACGCCGACAGCTACGAGGTCGGCGGCGGCATGAGTGCCGCGGGCACCATCGCGGGGGGCGGCGGTTACGCGCTCAGCCTGCCCGTCATCGACATCGCGGAGGTCGGCGCGGGCGGCGGTTCGATCGTGCGGCTTGACCGCGCCGGCGCGATCCGGGTGGGGCCGGACAGCGCCGGTGCCCACCCGGGGCCGGCCGCCTACGGCCTGGGCGGCGAAGAACCGACCGTCACGGACGCGAACATCGTGTGCGGATTCGTCAACCCGGCGTCGCTGGCCGGTGGCACGGTGAGAATCGACGCCGAACTCGCCCGGCGCGCCATCGAGACGCGGATCGCTGCGGCCATCGGACTGCCCGCCCACGAAGCGGCGCTCGGAATCCACGCCGTGGCGAACGCCGCCATGGTGCGTGCCATCAAGGCCGTGACCACCTACCGGGGGCGGGACCCGCGCGAGTTCACGCTGTTCGCCTTCGGCGGCAACGGTGGCGTCCACGGCGCCGGCATCGCGCGCCACCTGGAGATCGGCCGCGTCGTCGTCCCGCCGGCCGCAGGGGTGTTCAGTGCGGTCGGCCTCCTGCTGGCCGAACGCTCGGTGGCCCTCTGGCGCGCGTGCGCCGGGCGGCTGGACGGTTCGGCCGCCGGCCCGGACACGCTCGACGACCCGACGCTCGCCGCCGCCGTGTCCGACATGCGTGCGGAGGCGGCCAGGCTCCTGCAGGCGGCCGAGGACGGCCTCGTCCTGCGGCGCGAGCTGTCGATGCGCTATGTGGGTCAGGCCTTCGAACTGGCCGTGGACATCGGCCCGCACCGGCTCGATGCCCCGGGGCGCGCGGCGATCCGCGCCTTGTTCGATGCCGAGCACGAGCGCCGGTTCGGACACAGTTTCGGTGCAGAGTCGCCGGTCGAGGTCGTCGCCGCCGGCCTGCGCGCTTCCGACCCGCACCGCGACGCGGTCGGGCGGCTAAGCCTCGGGCGGCGTGAGTCCCCGGCTTCGCGCAGAAGCGTCTGGTTCGGCCCCCCCTGGGGCTGGTGCGAGGTCGACG
>JAUIAI010000347.1 GCA_030425615.1 Gammaproteobacteria bacterium | reverse complement strand
CCATCAGGGCCGGCAGGGGCGGCCCCTGGTTGATCATCGCGATGCGGTAACGCAGGCCGGCACCGGCATCCGCCGCGACCGACAGTCGGAGCCGCACCTCGCTGCCGGGCGTGGCGAAGTCGCGGGCGTTCGACGCGAGCTTGTCCACCGCCTGGGCGATGGCCTCCGGCACCACCGCCGCCGGCGCCTGCGCGAGCCCGCTCTCCAGGACGAAACGCGTGGCCGCGGCGCTCCCCGACACTCCCGGATCCGCAGACGCCGGCGGCAGCCCGCCCCGCGACGACCAGGCCTGGTTGTAGGCTGCCACCAGCTCGCGCAACAGCGCCACGAGGTCCACGCGCTCGAGAGCGCTGTCGCCGAGCATGGATTCCAGATTCGCGGCCTCGCTCATGCTCGCCACGATGCGCTCCAGACGCAGCGTGCCGCCCTGGGCCCGCTGCAGGTAGTCGTCCCGCGCAGGGTCGTCGGGCCCGACGTCTGCCAGATTGTCCAGCGACGAGCGCACGACCATGATGGGCGTACGCAGCTCGTGCACCAGGCGTCCCCGCAGGTTCGCCAGGTACTGCTGGTGCTCACGCAGCCTGCCGAGCACACGGGCGTACCCGTCCGACAGGCTCGCGATTTCGTCACGCAACCGGAATCGCGGCATCTCTCCGGTGACCCGGCCGCGCAGGTCGATGGCCTGCTCCGCCGCGTGCTTCAGGTGACGGATGCGGGCCACGGTGAGGGTGGCGAAACCGAGCAACGACAAGACCGCCGCCAGCACTGCGAGCGCGGTGAACATCGCCAGCCACTCGAAGGCCGACTGGGCGCGGGCGAGATCGCTCTCGTCGGCCTGCTCGAGCATCAGCGCTCCGGCCACCCGGTCGTTGAGCCAGACCGGCTGCACGCTCGTGGTCAACCAGTACGGATCGCCCTGTCCGTCCTCGAGCCGGACGCTGCGCGTGGCGCCGAAGCCGCGCAGCGCGCGCGCCAGGGGGTCGACGTCGCCTCCGCCCGTGTCGCTCCAGCGCCCGAGTCCCACGGCCCAGGAGACCAGGGTGCGGCCCACCCCGCGCCGACGCTCCCCGGCATCGCCGTCGTTGCCGACGTCCACCTCGCCGAGCCGGGCGAGGACCCCGCGGTCGCCGTCGAAGACCGTCACCCGTCCCCCGGCGCGTCCGAAGCCGCGCATCGCGCCGATCAAGGCCGCTTCGCGCGTGTCCGCCCGCATCGCCTCGCCCGCGTCCGTGCCGTCGGCGAGCATGCCGAGTGCGAGCAGTCCGGAGTCGGCCGTCGCCTCGAGACGCCGGCTCGCCTGATAGTCGACGTCGCGAACCCGGACCCTGACGAACCGGGTATCGGCGGGCAGCAGCACTTCGGAGAGCCAGCCGTCGGCGCTCGGCGTGACCGAGGCGTCCAGCGGCTGCAGATCGTCGTGAGCGCTGCCGGCCCGGACGAGCAGCAGATCACCATCGCGCTCGCCCAAGGCCGGCTCCGCCCGCGAGAACGCGGCGGCGATGTCTTCGCCCATGACCAGGCGGGGCTCAGGCTCCAGATAGCGCTCGTCGAGCACCCGCACGATCATGATCAGACGCCCGCCTCCGGCCGGCACCCGCGCCACGGCGATGTCGACATCGAGCGTCTGCGATGGCGCGTCGCCGAGCGTCGCCGTCGGCAGGGGTGTCATCACGATCCCGGCCCATTCGTCGGCCACCCCGTCCACGCGCACCGCCGGCAGCGTGGCCACCGGCATCGGCTCGGCCCCACCCGGGAGCGGCGAACGCGCGTCGGCACCGAACAGGTCGTCGCGTTCGTGCAGCGCGGCGGCCAGGCCGCGCGCCGTGGCCGCCAGCTGCTCACGACGCTCGTCGCGCGTCATGGTGGCCATGTCCGACAGAAACAGCATGCCGGCCAGCGGCAACAGCAGCACCGGCAGCATGGCGACGAGCATGGCCCAGCGCAGGCCGAGCCGCAGCTGGCCGGCACCACCCCGCCGCGCCGGCGGCGTCGCCAGGGTGATCGTGTCCGTGTCGGCACGCGCGGCCCGGGCCCGTCCGGCCGGAACCTCAGCCATCGGCGCGGAACCGGTAACCGACGCCGTAGACGGTCTCGATCGCGTCCGACGCCGGATCGATGGTCTGCAGCTTGCGGCGGATGCGTTTCACATAGGAGGTGACCGTGTGGTCGTCGACGACCAGGTTCGCCTCGCGCATGAGTGCATCACGATCCTTGACATGGCCCGGGTGCCTCGCCAGCGCGTGCAGCATCCAGAACTCCGTGACCGTGAGGGGCAGCGGCGCATCGCCCCAGTGCGCGGTGAAGCGCCGGGTGTCCATGCGCAAGGAGCCGCGCTCCAGCACCTGCTCGTCGGCCGACGGCTCGACCGTCAGTTCGGCACGCCGGAACAGGGCGTTCACGCGCGCCAGCAGATGCGGCAGGCTGACGTTCTTGGTGACGTAGTCGTCGGCCCCCAGGCGCAGTCCCGAAACGATGTCGATGTCGGAGTCACGCGCGGAGAGCATGAGGATGGGCAGCGCCGGCGCCTGCTCGCGCAGCCACCGGCAGAACTCGAAACCACCGTCGGGTTCATCGCCCAGACCGACGTCGATGATCGCCATGTCTGGAAGGCGTGAAACGGCCGCCCTCTGCGCCGCGGGGCGGTCCGTGAAGAGCGCGACCTCGTAACCGTGGCGCCCGAGTGCGTCACGAAGGTTCTCGCCGATCGCCGGGTCGTCCTCGACGATGAAGATGCGTCTGGCCATGACCCGGATGCTAGCAAGCGCGAGCCCCTGGTGTGGTGACCCACAAGAGACTGGACGCGTGCCCGGGCCCGCCGCCGGCACGGCTGTCACCGGTTTGCCCCAATTGATCACCAGCGCGCCCCCGTGCGGGCCCCGGGTTGCCAGGGCAGGCGGTTCCAATGATTCCGTCACCCCACTGCCCGTGAACCCAACGAGGACCGTACCGTGAATACGATGTCGCTACCCACCACCCGCCGCAGCACGCTCGCGCCGGACGGCCAGGACGCAGCCCGGCTGCCGGCCGCGACGGACGACCGCGTGACCGGTCTCGGCGGCCCGCGGCGCTGGCTCGCCCTGCTCGGACACGCGGTCGGGCTGTCGGTGCTGATCGGTCTGTCACTGCTGTTGCTGGTGGCGGCGATGGCCCGCGCGGCGCACGCCCAGCCGGCGGCCACCGGGCAGGCCAACCAGCCGACACGTGCCGCGACCGCGGACGGCGCCGTGTACACCGATTCGAACGTGGTCGCGCCGACCGGTGCCGCACTGGTCTTCCGAACCGAGCAGGGACTG
The DNA here is from genome assembly GCA_030425615.1 of Gammaproteobacteria bacterium. Lineage (GTDB taxonomy): Bacteria > Pseudomonadota > Gammaproteobacteria > Burkholderiales > Burkholderiaceae_E > JAUIAI01. The sequence goes on along the minus strand of JAUIAI010000347.1, from coordinate 1,284 downwards.
GTGGCGGCACCGCTGCAGTCGAGCCGGGTGAAAGTACGCATTGCCGGCAACGCGGTGCGCGCGCGCATCGTGCAACGCTTCCGCAACCCGGGCGAGCGCTGGCTGGACGCGGTGTATCAGTTTCCACTGCCCGACGACGCCGCGGTGGACACGCTCGATCTGCGCATCGGCGAGCGCATCATCGAGGGAGTGATCCGCGAGAAGACGCAGGCCAGGCGTGAGTTCACGGCGGCCAGCCAGGCCGGCAAGCGCGCCGCGATGGTCAGCCAGCAGCGGCCCAACGTGTTCACCGCCGACGTCGCCAACATCGGGCCGGGTGCAGAGGTGGAGATCGCCCTCGAGTATCAGCAGGCCCTCGGTCTGGAGGACGACGGCTGGACCCTGCGGCTGCCCACGGTGGTGGCACCGCGCTACGAAGGCGGCGCGAGCGCGATGCCGCAACCGCCGACGCTTCTGGACGACGACCCCCGGGCCAACCGTCTGTCGCTCGACGTCACGCTCGTACCCGGCCTGCCGATCGAGCCGCCCCGTTCGCCGAGCCACCGGCTCGAGGTCTCGAGCCGGGCGCTGCCGTCCGACGGGGGCGGGGACATGGCGCGCGCCTGGGACGTCGGACTGACCGGCGAGGCACTGGCCGACCGTGACTTCGTGCTGCGCTGGCGTCCGGCGGCGGGCGCCGAGCCGGCGGCGGCGATGCAGGTGGAAGCCCACGACGGTCGCTGGTACGGGCTGTTGAGCGTTGCGCCTCCGGCACCTGCCGCCCATGCCAATGCACAGTCGCGCGAGCTCGTCTTCGTGATCGACCATTCGGGATCGATGCACGGTGAGTCGATCGCCCAGGCCAGGACCGCGCTGCGCTTCGGCCTTCGGCGCCTTCATCCGGACGACCGCTTCAACATCGTCGCGTTCAACGACCGGCACGAAGCGCTGTTTCCCGAGAGCCGTCCCGCCGACGCGGTCAACCTGCACGCGGCAGAGGCCTTCATCGACCGGCTGGAGGCCACGGGCGGCACCGAGATGAGCGGTGCGCTCGAACGTGCGCTGCTGCCTCCCGTGCCGGCCGGTCTGCTCAGCCAGGTGGTGTTCGTCACGGACGGCGCCGTCGACAACGAGGCCGCGATGTTCACCCTGGTCGACAATCTGCTCGGTCAGCGCCGGCTCTACACGGTGGGCATCGGCAGCAGCCCGAACAGCTATTTCATGCGACAGGCGGCGACCAGCGGCCGGGGCACGTTCACGATGATCGATGCGGCGCACGCCGTCGAGTCCACCATGGCGCGTCTG
>JAUIAI010000346.1 GCA_030425615.1 Gammaproteobacteria bacterium | reverse complement strand
GGCTGGTCGGGTGCAGCTGGAACAGCTCCTCGGGGATCTCCTTCTGGTAGCGCCAGAGCAGGTCGCCGGACTTGGCGTCGATGGCCATGACCTGGTTCTGCGGCGTGGCCACGAACATCATGCCGTCGTTGACGATCGGCGGGGCCTGGTGGCCCTCGGTCATGCTGGTGGACAGCGTCCAGACCGGGCGCAGATTCTTGACGTTCTCGGTGTTGATCTGCTCGAGCGGGCTGTAGCCCCAGCCCTCGTAGTTGCCCCGGTACATGAGCCAGTTACGCGGCTCGGGGTTGTTCAGGCGTTCCTGCGTGATCGGCGAATAGTCGGCAGCCATCGCGGGAAGCGTCAGTACTCCCAGCGCGGCCGTCACGGCTGCACCCAACAAGGTCTGACGAATCGTCATGTCTCCTCTCCTCTAGTGGAAAACGGCTCGGCTCATTCTTTGAGACCCGCCGGCAGAGCCACCGCCGACGGGAATGAGGCTTTCGTGCGACCACGGGGGCAAGTGTCTTGCCCCGCGCCGCCGCGTTTCGACGGCTTACTTGAAACCGACCTTTCCGCTGAAGCGACCGGCCACTTCCAGGTGACCGTTCGCATTGACCTTGATGGGCAGCATGGCCAGCCGGCGGGTCGCCGGACCGTGCTCGGGCTCGCCATTCTTGACGGCATTGAACTGCGAGTAGTGGCAGTAGCACTTGAACGTGTTGGTGTCGGGCAGCCACTGGGTCAGGTCGCAGCCCTGGTGGGTGCAGACCGACGAGAACGCCACCACCTCACCGGCCGCGTTGTCACGGGTCTCCGGATCTAGCGAGGAAGGGTCCACACGCACGAGGTTGATGCCGTTCAGACGGGTGCCGTCGCGGACCACGCCGCTCGACGGATCCTTGGTGATGACCTGCAGGAGTTCCTCGCCACCGGGGACGTCGTCCGGCGTGACGGGCTGGCCGGCGTTGTCCCCGAAACGGAACACGACCAGGTCGCCGGGCTGCGGGCGCTCCCGCGCCGGCGACTTGGCGGCCTCGGCCCCCATGCCGGCCAGACCGAACCCGAGGCCGACCCCGACGCTGGCGCCGAGCACGCGGCGACGCGGCACGACGTGCACCGGCGCCTCCGGGACGGCCTTGTCGTTGTTCTCTTTGAATTCCGAATGCCCAGTTTCTTGGCCTGGGCGTCCCTGATCGCGCTGACTCACGCTCGATGTCTCCAACCAGTGTTGATGCGGCCTGCACGCCGGAATCCCTTCGGGGGGCCACGTGTTCTCAGGTCCACAAAGTTGTGGATCCGGCCATCATTCGTTGCAGTGTATTGAATTGTCGCCATCGCGACAAGGGGCTAAATTCCCGGGTTGCAGGCGTCTGAGACGGTTGCTATCGTCGGGCCACTTCGGGCGCCGGTGCCGATGCTTTCGCTGTTGCGCACGCTCCCCCCACCAGAACGATCCCCAGAGAGACCATGTCCGTCCAAGACGCGCTGCACGCCCGTTTCAACGAAATCGAGACGGCGATCGACGCGCGCGTCCCCGGCCAGACGGAGGTCGTCCACCGGCTTCTGGTGGCAGTGCTGGCGGGCGGGCACGTGTTGCTGGACGGCCCACCGGGCGCGGCCAAGACGCGGGTCGCGCTGCTTCTCTCGCACGCGTTTCAGGCAAGCTTCCAGCGGGTTCAGTTCACGCCGGACCTCCTGCCCTCGGACCTGACCGGCACCCAGATCTACAACGCCCGCGAGCACCGTTTCGAGTTCCACCCCGGGCCGCTGTTCCACGATTTCATCCTGGCCGACGAGATCAACCGGGCACCGGCCAAGGTCCAGGCGGCGCTGCTGGAAGCGATGGCGGAGGGGCAGATCACCGCCGGCGGCCGCACCCACGCGCTCGGCGACCTGTTCTTCGTGATCGCCACCCAGAACCCGGTGGACGACGAGGGGACCTATGCGCTGCCGAGCGCGCAGCTCGACCGCTTCGCGATGCGCATCCCCATCCACTATCCCGGCCTGGACGCCGAGACCGCGATGCTGTCGCTGGTCTTCGACGAGCGCCGGCAGGGCCAGGGCTTCGAACCGGCGCTGAGAACGCTGCCCAGACTGGCGCCGGCGGACCTGCTGGCCGCACGAGCCCAGGTCCTCGACGTGCATCTCAGCGCCCCCCTGACGCAGTACCTGATCCGTCTGGTTCACGAGACCCGGGCGCGGAGCCGCCCGGACGATTCCGGGCCTGCCGCCGTCGTCCACCCGGTCAGTCCTCGCGGCACGATCGCTCTGGCCCACGTCGCCCGTGCACGGGCCTGGCTGGACGGTCGCGACCACGTGCTCCCGGAAGACATACAGGCCCTGGCCGCCAATGCGCTGGCGCACCGGATCGGCCTGGCCGACGAAGCCCTGCTCGAGGGTCTGGACGGGGACTCGATCGTGCGCGAAGCGCTCGAGCAGGTCCCGGCGGCCTGAGCCGCCCCGATGTCGACCCCACCCCGTCACACCCGGCATCTCCGATGGACCCTCGCGCCAGCATGAACCGCCATCCGGCGCCCATCCGACCGCCGGCGTCCGAAACCGGGCCGCAGTCAGGCTGGATGGCCGGGCTGACGCTGGCCGACCTCGCCAGAGCCCGTTTTCCCGGCCGTCTGGGACAACTGCTGCGGGGCGCCCACGCGAGCGGAACGGGATCGACCCCGGGCCGCCGACGGGGACCGGGCAGCGAACTCGAGAGCATCGGCCCCTACGAGACGGGAGACGACCCCCGCCTGATCGACTGGTCGGCCACCGCCCGGACCGGTCAGCCACAGGTCCGCCGCTTCCTGCGCGACAGCGAACCGCCCCTGATCATCGTCGTCGACCTGCGGCCGTCCATGTTCTTCGGCTCTGCCCGGCAGGTGCTGGCGCGACGCGCTTGCCTCGCCGCCGCCGGCCTCTGCAGCCGCGCACTCGCGAGCGACCGCGCCTGCGGCCTGGTCACCGTCGGCGCGACCACCCGCGCGCTCCCGCCGCGCATCGGCAGGCGTGCACGCGTCAGACTGCTGGACCAACTCGTGCGCGCCTACCACGAGGGTCTGGATTCGGCCGGCACCACCGGCGAGCCGCTCGACACCGGGCTGAGCGCGCTCGCCTCGCCGATGCCCCGCCACGCACACTGGCTGCTGATCAGCGATTTCAGCCGGCCCGGCGAAGCCCTGCGCCACACGCTGGCCGTGCTGGCGCCCCGCCGACTCGAGGCCTTGGTGGTGGAGGATCCACTGGTCAACGCCTCGTTCGTGGCGGGACACTACCCGGTGCGCCCGGGCAACGGGCGAAGCGGCGGGCTCGAGCTCGTTCGCGTTCGGAGCCCGCGCACGCCCGACGCCGCAGCCTGGCGCAGGGAGCTGGGCCGCCGACTGGTGCGCTGCGGCTTCGCGAGCACACTGATCCTGAGCGCTCCGCGTGCGGGAGTCGCGTCATGACACCGGCCGAAATGATCGCGCGTATGCACGACATCCACCTGCCCGAAACGAGCGTCGTCACGGAGGTCGCCGACGGCTGGGCCGTCGGACCCATCGCGGCCGCGGCCGGCGCCGTCGTGCTGCTGCTGCTGGCACGGGTCAGGCGGCGGCGCACCTGGCGACGGCAGGCCCGGGCGGAACTCGTGGCGATCCGGCGCCTGGCCCGGGCGGGCGATACCGGCCGCGCACTGCGCCGGCTTTCGGTGCTGACGCGCCGCATCGTGATGCGCGACGAATCGCGCGCGGCGCCTCTGACCGGCGAGCCCTGGCTGCGCAGGCTGGACGCCCGATTCGACACCGACCGCTTCACGGCGGGCGAAGGGCGTGCCCTGGCGAGTGCTCCTTATCAGCCGAATCCGCAGATGGCCGACGCAACGCTCGAAGAGTTGCTGCGCATCATCGACGCGGGTCTCGACCGGCGGCGGAGACGCTGACGAGCCATGGCCGAGGTGAACGGGTGATCGAGTTGCTGCGCCCCTGGGCCCTGTTGCTCCTGCCGCTGCCCTGGTTGGTCTGGCGTTTCATGCCGGCACGCATCAACGGTGACGGCCTGGTGCTGCCGGAGCGGCTCGTCGAACTGATCCGGCCGCTCGACTCCTCGACGCGACTGGCCTCGCTGCTGCGCCGCTGGCGCCTCGTGATGGCGGCAATCGGCTGGTTCGCGCTCGTGTTCGCGCTGGCCGGCCCCCAGGGCGAGCGCACTCCCCTGCCGTCCTCCAGCGGCCGCGATCTGATGATCGCGCTCGATCTCTCCGTGAGCATGCGCGAGCGCGACGTCCAACTGGGCAGCGAGCTCGTCACCCGGGCCGAGGCGGTCAAAACCCTGGCCGGCGCCTTCGTGCGTCGCCGCGAAGGAGACCGTGTCGGTTTGATCGCGTTCGCCGACAAACCCTTCCTCATTTCTCCGCTGACCTACGACGTCCGGGCCGTGGAGTCGTTCCTGGACGAAGTCGCTGTGGGACTACCCGGCCGTAAGACGGCGATCGGCGATGCGATCGGGCTCGCGGTCGTAGCAGACGACGCCGACGTAGAGGTGGTCGTCATCGAAGAGGATCCGCACCTCGGTGCGTTCCGACGCCGGTTCTCCGTCGAGGGGGTTGATCTGCGTGAACCC
>JAUIAI010000345.1 GCA_030425615.1 Gammaproteobacteria bacterium | reverse complement strand
CTTGTCGCCCGTGATATCCAGGTAGCGTAGCTTCACGATCGAACTCATCTGGTTCGTGAAATGGAACGACACGCCCTTGCAATCTGCGGCATGGGCGGTGTGCGAGCCGATCAGGCCGACGGCGAAGGCGGTGATCGAGATGAGTTTCAGGGTGGGTTTCATGCGGGGCCTCGACGGGTAGATGTTCAGCCCCGCTCACGCGCGGGGCGAGCGAGTATTCCGGTGTCTGACCTCGCCCGCCATCCCATGGATCTGGGAGTCCTTCGCCCGGTTCGCGCGTCACCGCCCTTGCCGCCCCTTGGCGCGTTTGTCTGAACGGGGCAAAGGGCAGGCTCAGGACCCGACGGGCAGTCTGGGCCGGCTAGCCACGGTCCACGCGTTCCAGAAGCGTCACCACCTGCCGCCCGAAGGCGGTCAGATCATCCGCGCCGTCGTGCAGTGCATTCATAACGATCGACCAGTCGATCTCGACGTACTCGTGCGCGAGCACGTTTCGAAAGCCGACGGCGCGACGAAGCCTTTGGGCGAGCGCGCGAGAGATCAGTTTGTGGTCGGCCATCCTGGCGAACGCTTCCGCGCCACCCGTTGGCACCTCGCCGTGGCCGGCGCAAATGTGCATCGCGATGTCGATCGCGCTCTGGATCGATAGCTCGAGATTGCGGGTGAGGATGTCCTGAAGATCTTCGTCGGCCTGCAGCGCTGCGAGTGAGGCCGGACGCTTGAGCGCGAGCCGTTCGAGGCGCCTTGACAGTTCCCGCAGGCGTGCATCGACCACTTCGACATCGATGGAGAGCGTCACGTGAACAATCTCGAGCGCACCGCCCGCGAGGCTGCCCGGGCACTGAGCGCGTCGTCCTCCGCGACGAGCAAACGCTCCAGCATTCGCGCCCGGGTCCGCTGCGTGTCGCAGACCAGTTCGGACCCGGCCATGGCCCGCATGAACACCAGCCCCCCTGCCGTCTCCAGATCGATGAGGTCCACAGGGCGCGCGGCCTCGTCTGCGACGAGGCCAATGACTGCGGTGCGCAGATCTGCGGTCATCGGCTTGCCGAAGCTCACCGCGATGTCGATGTCGCTGTCGGGCCGGGCGGCCCCTTTGGCCAGAGATCCGAACAAAGTCGCATAGCGCGCACCCAACGATGTGAGACGGGCCGCCAGTCGCTCCGGCAGTTCTGCCGGCTCGGGGTCGAACAGTGCCGGAGGAACCACATAAGCGACGAGACGGCCGTGGCGCTCGATGCGCACGGGACCGTTGGTGCTGGCGGCCAGCAGATCACCGAAGCGATTCTTGGCCGTTGTGGAATCGAATGTCTTCATACGCCCATTTTAGCTATATTGGCTAAAATGGGCAACGATGCGCGCGGGAGTCCGGGGCATCAAGTGGCCGCCGCGTTCCCCTCCCCGGTACGGCTTCCACTGTCCGGACCTTCGGCGTCGATGAACTCCGCCACCTGCGCTTCCCGGGTCACGACCCTTGCCGCGGGCGCCTTGTTCAGCAACAGCCGTGTGACATCGGGCCTGGCGTAGTGCCCGGCCGGGTCGGCCGCGGCCTTGGCCAGGGAGATCATGCCCAGGTCGACGTCGGCGTAGACGATGCCCTCGGTGCCTTCGGGCAGCGGTTCGTGCATCAGCTGTCCGTCGGGCGCGTAGATGGTGGTGAAGCCGCCGCCCTGCAGCAGGAGCTGGTTCTTGGCCGGATCGTCGCCGCAGAGCATCTGGATCATCTCGGCGGACACGGTGGCACAGGGCGCAATGACGAAGCAGGACCCTTCCACCGCGTAGATGCGGCTGGCCGCGTTGTTCACTTCGGGCCCGAGCGCGTAGGCGCCACCGCGGTAGAGCGAGAAGCTCGGCCAGGCGGCGATGTGCACCTGTTCGTTCTGCGCGTACATGGCGTATTTGGACAGGGGCTGCAGGTGTTCCCAGCAGCAGAGCGCGCCGATGCGGCCCAGTTCGGTCTCGTGCACGCTGAGGTCGCTGCCGTCGCCTTCGCCGAACACGGTGCGCTCCACGTGCGTGGGCTTGAGCTTGCGGCGCCGCGCGACGGTACTGCCGTCCGCGCCGATGATCCATTGCCCCATGTAGAGGCTGCCGCCGTCCTTCTCGCTGTGGCCCATGACCACCATGATCTGGTTACGGCGGGCGGCTTCGCTCAGGCGCTCGGCCTGCGGCGTGCCGTAGATCAGCGAGTTGTCGTGGTAGCGCTGGACGAACTGCATGCCCCAGGCCGGCGAATCCAGCCAGATGAACCACGGGTAGCCGGGCAGCCAGGTCTCGGGGAAGGCGATGAGCTTCGCGCCCTGGGCGGCGGCTTCTTCGATCAGCGCAATGGCTTTGTCGATGCTGGCGTCGAGGTCCAGGAAGACGGGTGCGGCCTGGATTGCGGCAACGCGGTACTTGGGATGGGTCATGCTCATGTCTGTGCTCCCGGGTCAGGAATGCGGTTGGGACTTGCTATGCATCGAATGGGGGACTGCGCGTCCGTCAGCATAGGAGGGCCGTGGCACGATTTCTTGTCTCTGCGTGTCTCGATACTTGACTGCCAGGCGCACCTGGTCGCCGGCTCCCCGGCGCTGTTGGCGTCGTCACGGCGTTGCCGTAGACTGGATTTCATGCCGATACGCCTGTCCACCCACGATGTCGCCTCACCGGATCGTGTGTCCTACTGGACCGATCTGGTGTGCGATACCTATGTGGGTCTGGATTGCGACCCCGGCGCGGGCCGCGCCGACATCCAGGGCGAGATCCTGGTCGACAGGCTGGCCGCGCTGGATCTGTCCCGGGTCACCGCCACGGCCCAGCGGGTCAGTCGCACCCCGGCACGGATCGCCGGTGCCGCCGAGGATTTCTTTCTCGTCAGCATTCAGACGGTGGGCAAGGGGCGGGTGCTGCAGGACGGCCGGTGCGCCGAGCTGAGCCCAGGCGACTACGCGCTCTACGACAGCACGCGGCCGTACGAGCTGCACTTCGACGGTGACTTTCAGCAGTACGTGCTCATGCTGCCGCGCACCGCTCTCCAGGCGGTGGTGAGCAACACCGAGTCACTCACGGCGTCCACCATGAGCGGGCAACGCGGCGCCGGCCCGCTCATGATCAACATGATCCGCACGCTGGCCGCGAACGTCGAGACGCTGGCCCCGGAATCGGCCGGAGCCGTGGCCGACAGCGTCACGCAGATCCTGGTGGCTGGCCTGTCTTCGCTGCCGGCGGCGCAACGGGCTCAGACGGGCCCGCTCACGCGGTTCCACCGGGAGCAGATCCGGGCCCATGTGCGTGCGCATCTGGGCGACCCGGGGCTCGGTGCCGGCAGCATCGCCGCCGCGTTGAAGATCTCGCCGAGCACGGTTCACAGGGCCTGGGCCGGGGAGGCGTGTTCGCTGGCGGAGTTCATCCGCATCGCGCGCCTTGAGGCCTGCCGGCGCGCGCTCGGCGACCCGGCCCAGACGCATCGCAGCGTCAGCGAGATCGCATTCGCCTGCGGATTCAGCGACGCGGCGCACTTCAGCCGGTGTTTCCGGGCCCGATTCGACTGCTCGCCGCGCGAATACAGGGCCGGGGTCACCAGAAGCTGAGGCAGGCGTTTCGAACGACCTTGCATCGTTGCGGCGTGGCTTCTCCGCGCCGTGCCGCGCCGTGCCGCGGGCGTTCCCGCTACCCGGCGAACCGGTATTCGCCCCCGCGCTCCAGTGCCGCCTGGTAGGCCGGCCGGGCCTGGAACCGCTTCACCCACGCATCGATGTTCGGGTACTCCTGGCGCTTGCCGTATGCGCCTGCGATCTCACCCACAAAACTCATCTGCACGTCGGCGCCGCAGAACGCATCGCCGAGCAGCCAGGTCCTGCCCTCGAGCGCCTGGTTCACATAGCCGAGGTGGTTCGCGATCTCGCTCTCGATGCGCGGGTGCAGCGGCGCGCCGGCCTCGCCCAGGCGCGAGACGTACAGATTCAGCATCAGCGGCAGCATGGCCGAGCCCTCCGCATAGTGCAGCCAGTGGACGTAGTCGTCGTACGCCGGCGACGACGGGTCGGGCTGCAGGCCGCCGTTGCCGTGGCGGCGGACGAGCGTTTCGACGATGGCGCCGGATTCGGCCAGCGTGCGCCCGCCGTCGGTGACCACGGGCGACTTGCCCAGCGGGTGGACCGCCTGCAGTTCCGGCGGGGCGAGCCGGGTCTGCGCGTCGCGCTGGTAGTACTTGATTTCATAGGGCAGCCCGAGTTCTTCGAGCAGCCAGAGCACACGCTGCGAGCGTGAGTCGTTCAGGTGGTGGACGGTGATCACGGCGGCCCTCCCGCATTGGCGCGTGACGGCGCCACGCATCGCCGCCGACTATAGCGATGCCGGCGGCCGATCCCCTTGTCCGGGCGGGGCCATTCGAACGGTCAGTCCGTAGCCAGGATCCGGCCCAGCGCCGCCTCGAGTTGCCGCCGGGCATCGTCGGCGTCGCGCGCGGCGCTCATGCTGCGCCAGGCGACCACGGCATCGGGCCGCACGAGCAGCGCGCCGGCCTCTTCGATCTCGCGCAGCCTGTGCCAGCGGTAGTAGAGGTCCTGCGCGCCGGGCGTGCCGATGACCACAGTGCGTAG
>JAUIAI010000344.1 GCA_030425615.1 Gammaproteobacteria bacterium | reverse complement strand
CTTCGTAGTGCATCGGCCCCTTGAGGATCAGACCGTGATCGCCGAGCCAGTCACCGTGGTCGGCGCTGAAGATCACGACCGTGTTCTCGGCGAGCCCGGCCTGCTCCAGCGCGATCAGGATGCGTCCCACTTCGTGATCGATCAGCGAGATCTGTCCGTAGTAGTTGGCGATGATCTCGCGCAGCTGCTCATCGGACTGCGGGTCGATGCGGCTGTACCGCTTGCGGGTCTGCGCGTTCGCTCTGGAGCCGGCCGGCTCGGTCTCGATCGCCGCGCGATGCCACCAGGGTCTGCGGTCCAGATCACGCGTGCGGTACTCGGGCAGGTCGACCTCGTCGGGCCGATGCAGCCGGGACCACGGCTCCGGACAGTCGAACGGATGATGCGGATCCGGGAAACTGATCCACGCCGCGAACGGTGCGTCGCCCCGATCGCCAAGCCAGGCCAGGGCGCGATCGGCGGTCCACTCGCTGTTGTGCCAGGCCTGCGGCAGTCGAGAGTGCCAGGTCTGGGCCGCGCCGTGCGTGTCGCCGGCATTCTCCCGGTACAGGCGGATCCGCTCGTCGCCGTGACCGTCGGCATGGAACCAGCGTTCGTAATGCAGGCCGGCCGGCGGCTTCTCGGGCGGGAACCAGTTGTGCCCGACCAGCATCAGCTCCACGTGTCCGAAGCCCATGTACGGCCCGAACCACTCGGGCCCGTAGTCCACCGAGGAGCGCAGACACTCGGGCGTGCCTGTCGGCGAGAACGTGTGATACGTGGAGAAATGTGCCTTGCCGAAAAAAGCCGTGTCGTAGCCGGCTGCCGCCAGCGAGCCCGCGAATCCACGTTCACCGATCGCGGGATCGAGATCGATGCCGTTGTCGTGCACGCCGTGCGTCAGTGGCAGCTGCCCGGTGAGGATGGACGCCCGAGCCGGCTGGCAGACCACGGACGGCGTGATGCAGTTCTCGAGCCAGGCCCCCTGCGCGCGCAGCCGGTCGAGATGCGGCGTGCGAACGCCCCGCCCCATGAACCCGTAGCAGTCGCCCCTGTGCTGATCGGAAGTGATGAAGAGCAGGTTCGGACGGGCCATGCGGCATCTCCCCGGAGGAATGCGTTTCGTGCGTTGAATGGTCATGAGGGCCGCCCGGCGCAACCGTCGCGGTTGCCGGCGCCGCTTCGCCGGGCGGATCGCTCGCGCGGCCTCACGCCTCCCAGGTCGGCCAGGGCGAGCGGCTGCAGGCGTTCATCATCTGCTGGGACAACTCCCAGAGGAGCGACTGCTTCAACGCGACGCTGCCCGGGTCGTCCCAGAGATTGACGGTCTCGTGCGGGTCTTCCCGCAGATCGTACAGCTCGCCCCAGGTCTGCCCGTGATACACCGTCAGGCGGTGACGCCCGGTCTGCAGCGTGCGCGCCCGGTACTGGCCTTCCAGCCCGAACAGCCCCACCTCGTAGCTGTCTTCCTCGATCAGCAACGACTCACGACGCTCGCCACCGCCGTCGAGCAAGGGCGTGATATCGCGCCCCTGGATGTCGGCAAAGAGCGGCAGACCGGCCATGGCGAGAATCGTGGGCGCGAAGTCAAGGGTGGAGGTCAGCGCATCGACCCGCGCGGGCTGCGTTCGCCGCGGGTCCGCCACCAGCAGGGGCACCCGGATCAGGCTCTGGTAGTGGGGCCCGCCCTTCAGGATCATGCCGTGGTCTCCCATGTAGTCGCCGTGATCGCTGGTGAACACCACCACCGTGTCGTTCGCGTGCCCCGTCTCGACGAGCGCGTCCAGGATCTCACCCACGGCGTCGTCGATCATCGCGGTCATGCCGCAGGTCAACGCCATCGCCTCACGCAGCTGTCGCTCGTTCAGGCTCATGGCGCCGGTGACGAAGGTCTGCGGCATCATCGATTCCGGCCCGGTGACGACGTCCTGGCGGTGGATCCACTCCAGGCTGGGCGGCGGGTCGGAATGCACACCGATGTTCGGCGGCAGGACCATGTCCTCCGGCCGGTACAGGTCCCAGTAGCGCCCGGGCGGCGAGAACGGATGATGCGGATCCGGAAAGGACACGAACGAGAAGAACGGCCTTTCCCCCCGCGCCGGGTCACGCAGGTACTCGAGCGCGCGCATCTTCACGTAGCTGGTCGAGTACAGATCCTCGGGAAGTCGGGTGCGCACGGCCTGCGGACAGCTGAAATCGTGCTCGTACTGGTTCGCGGGCCCGCGCACGGCATCCAGATCCGGAAGCTGCGAGCGCAGCCAATGCTCGTGCGCCCCGCCCGTCATGTCGCCATGGAAGGTGACGAGATCCGCCTGATGGAAGCCGTAGTACGGTCGCCGGACGACCTCCGGCCCCCTGGCCTTCCAACCCGCGATCGACTCGCTGACGTAATGCTCGTCCGCTCCGATGTCCATGGCATTGGCCAGGCGCCCGAAGCCGGCCGGGTTGCGGCCGATCGGCGCCGGAATCTCGGTGAAGGTCTGCAGATGCGCCTTTCCGAACAGCGCGCAGTCATACCCGCCCTCGGCCAGGACCTCGGTGAACGTCGTCATGAAATAAGGCAGCGGATTACCGTTCTGGCGAACCCCGTTCACGGAACTGTGCCGGCCGGTCATGAGCGCCGCGCGGTTGGGCATGCAGACCGGGTTGGCCACGTAGCAGCGATCGAAGATGCTGCCGTTCGCGGCGATGCGGTCGATGTTCGGCGTCTTAAGGACCGGGTGACCGGTGCAGCCGAGCCAGTCTGCGCGTTGCTGATCGGTGATGATGAACAGAAAGTTCGGGCGATCGGTCCGGGGTCTCAAATCAGCTCCTTGGCAGCCGCTACACGGGGGTCCGTCCGGTGAGCGCATTCTAGCGACGACACGCTAACATCGACCCGCTCCGGAGCCTCGTGTCGTCAGTGACCATCGCCGGACGCGCAGGAGACATCATGAACCGAACCCTTCCCCCGCTGCCCCCGGGTCGTCGAGCCGGGCGCCGAACTCTGGGTGCCGTCGTCGGCGCAGACCGAAGTCAGCGGGCTTGCGGACTATCAACGCTGGCTGGCCGCGAGCCGGAACCTGCGGTTCGGGGACTACGACGCCCTCTGGCGCTGGTCGGTCGACGAACTCGAAACCTTCTGGGATTCGATCCGGGACTACTTCGACGTCATTGCCGACGGTGATCCGGATCCGGTGCTCGCTTCGCGGGCGATGCCCGGGGCCCGCTGGTTCCCGGGGCTGCGCCTCAATTACGCCGAGCACGTGTTCCGGCAGGCCTCGGGCGAGCGACCCGCGCTGATCGCCCGCAGCGAAGACGCGCCGCCGGACGTCGTCTCGTGGGCACGGCTTGCCGAGATGACCGGCGCATTCGCGCACACGCTGCGCGAGCGCGGGATCGGGCCGGGCGACCGCGTGGCCGCGTATCTGCCGAACCGCGCCGAGACCGTGGCCGCCTTCCTCGCCTGCGCGAGCATCGGAGCGGTGTGGACGAGCTGCGCACCGGACATGGGCCCCGGCGTCGTGACCGACCGGTTCGGCCAGGTCGCGCCGCGTGTGCTGCTCGCGACCGACAGCACTTCCTACAACGGCAGGATTCACGACCGCAGCGAGAGCGTCGCGCGGCTGCTGGAGTCCCTGCCCGACGTGAGTACCGTCGTGCACGTGCCCGGCCCCGCAGGTGGCGACGGCGCCAGCGCGTGGCGCGACGTCCTGCCCTGGCGGGAGGCCGTGGCCACGGCCGCGCCGCTCTCCTTCGAGCGGCTGCCCTTCGACCACCCGCTCTGGATCGTCTACTCCTCGGGCACCACCGGCCTGCCCAAGGCCATGGTGCACGGCCACGGCGGCATCGTGCTCACCCACCTGAAGACCATGTCGCTGCAGCACGACGTTCGCGCCGGCGACCGGCTGATGTTCCTCGGCGGCACGGGCTGGATCGTCTGGAACCTGGCCATGGGGGCCCTGCTCACCGGGGCCACGAACGTCATCTACGACGGGAACCCTGCCTGGCCGCAACCCGACGCGCTCTGGCGTTTCATGGACGAACAGCAGGTCACGCTGTTCGGCTGCGGTGCCGCCTATCTCTCCAACTGCATGAAGCAGGGGCTGACGCCCCGGACGTTCGCCGCGCTCGAATCACTGCGCGCCATCAATGCGACGGGCTCGCCATTGCCCGTCGAGGCATATCGCTGGGTCTACGAGGACGTCAAACGCGACGTCTGGCTGGCCTCGATCAGCGGCGGCACCGACATTGCCTCGGGTTTCGTGGCCTGCGCGCCGACCTTGCCCGTGCACGCCGGCGAGATCCAGTGTCGCGAACTCGGGGTGGCGGCCTATGCGTTCGACGAGCAAGGCCATGCGGTCACGGACGAAGTCGGCGAACTGGTCGTCACCGAACCCATGCCGTCGATGCCGCTGCGGTTCTGGAACGACCCCGACGACGCGCGCTACCGCGAAAGCTACTTCGAGATGTACCCCGGAGTCTGGCGTCACGGCGACTGGATCCGTTTCACGCCGCGCGGGTCGGCCGTCATCTACGGACGCTCCGACAGCACGATCAATCGCCACGGCATCCGCATGGGCACTGCCGAGATCTACGGTGTCGTCGAGGCGTTGCCGGGGATCC
>JAUIAI010000343.1 GCA_030425615.1 Gammaproteobacteria bacterium | reverse complement strand
GTCCGCAGGGCCACGGTTCGGCCGGCCTGGGCATCGAATGTCTGCAAACGAAGCGCCAGCAGCGTTGCGACCATTTCGGTCTCGCCTGCGCCCATCAGGGTCAGTGCGCGTACGGACGGAAGTGCCTGGGGAGACCGGTCCGCCTGCCAGTCACGCGGGTGCATCCGGCTGAACGTCCCTTGTGCGAGCAGCAGGACGAAGACCAGGCCGTAGCCGGCGATGCGCCAGCGTTCAGGCACGGCGGCGCTCGATGTCGAGGCTGGCGGCGATCGCGATCAGAAGCCCGTAGAGAAGCGTCTGGGCCAGGCCGGGCAACAGGTCGGGAAGACCGATACCTTCCGACAGCAGCCAGGCGGTACGGGCGTTCAGATCGAGGCGCGGCATGAGCAGCGCGAGCAGATCGATCAGGCCGGTGGTCCAGCCACCGCCTTCGCTCGCATCTCCGAGCATCTGGATCACGCCGATCGACCGCGCGCAGGCGTAGATTGCGAGCACGGCCAGCAGCGAGAGCGGCAGGCGAACCAGCGAGATCGTGACCAGCACGGCGAGTCCGGCGACCAGCACGCATTCGAGGGCCAGCGACATGCCCCAGGGCAGCACCGCATCGGGGGAGGCGACGAGCAGCAGCGGCAGGGTTGCCGCAGCCGCGCTGCCCAGGGCGAGGAGCGAATGGCCGGTGAGACGGCCGAGCACCCACCAGCCGCGCGCGATCGGTGCGGCGAAGACGATGTCCGTCCCACGGTCGGCGAGCTCGCGTGACAGCGGCGCGATGACGAACACCGCCGTGACGAGCACGGCCAGCAGTCGTGCGATCGGCGCGACGATGGACAGCACGACCGTCTCACCGTCGATCAGCGCGAGCGCTCCGACGAAGGTTTGCAGCCCCCAGAGGCCGAGCGCCAGGAAGGCCCAGGCCAGTGGCAGTTTCGCCCTGGCGCCTTCGCGGATCGTGATCGATGCGATGGCGAGCGCCGCGGTGCGTCCGAGCGCGAAAGACGACGGGCTCGTGCCGTCCACTCTTGTGGGCGGAGTCCCCGGCAGGGTGGGAGCGCTCATTGCACGAAACCGCCTCGCAGCAGACGGTCGGCGACCTCGGGATAGGCGACCCAGGTGACGATGTCGTCGAAGTTCCCGCCCACGGCATCGAGTGGCGCATAGTCCCTGCTGATCAGGACCCTTGGCACGGGCAGGCCGGCATTCTGGTTCTCGTCGCCGGAATAGTCGCCGGGTGAGTTGCCGTTGATGCCCTGAGACCAGATCGCGGCCGCGGCATTCTGAGCCAGGGTGTTGGCGGCCGCGCCGCAGCGGTTGACGCCGGCGCCGATGCCCGCTGCGCTACGGCAGACGAACAGGCCCTGGCCGGCGTCGATGGCCGCCTGAACATCGATACGCCGCGTCAGCGAGCCTGCCGCTCCGAGCGACGGAGACGTCAGGGCATTCGCCACCGGAGCATTCAGCGAAGTGATCGCGTACCGCAGCGCGCGCAGATGGGTGCCCGCCGCGGTGCCGGCCCCGTCGCGCCAGCCATCCGTGAGCAGCCCGTTGGCATCCAGCCCGGTCAGCCCGAGTGTCACGGCCGGAAGAAAGCCGCTCTCGGCCGTGCAGGTGACGACGCCGCCGACCACGCCGGCGACCGATTCCTGGCCGTTGCTCGCAGCGATGGCCGGGCAGGGCAGGCGTCCGCTGGTGGCGACGTAGCGGAGCAGCGCGTCGCGCGCGTCCTCGACGATCGTGCGCGTCTCGACGAGTTTGCGCTGCTCGGTGAGTTTGCCGATCGCGGCCGTGAGTCCCACGGCGGCGAGCGCGAGAATCGTCAGGCCGATCGCGAGTTCGATCAGCGAGAAGCCGGATTGCCGGCGGCGCGATCCCCTGGATCGGGACCTTTGACGGAGGGAGGCCGGAACTGCCGGTCGGACAGGGGCGGACGGGATCGTGGTGTCGGAGGTCATTTGCCCGCGGGCTCAGTTGATGAGTGTCAGTCGGTCGTTGTCGCGGCCGTTGCCGCGCGTGGGGCTCTGATAGACGTCGGCGGCGCCGGCGGCGTTCTCCAGCGTGTCCAGCCAGTCCGCCGGATTGGCCGACAGCGCGGCCCCGAAGAGCGGCCGCTGCGCGGCGCCCAGGGACGCGGCGAACGGCGCCGTCGTCAGCGGAGTGCCCGGGGCGAAGACCACCGCGTCCACGTCGTTGCCCGCGTCCACCGTCAGGCCCGGCGCGTCGCAGGGATCGTTGCCCGCCACACATCGATCGGAGACACCATAGACGAAATAGCGGTGCCATCCGCCGTCGGTGAACCATGCGGGCAACGCCAGGGCCTGGCCGGGGCCGCAGGTGCCCGCCTGAACGGGCGGGTGACCGAAACGCAGCGCGGCCGCGCAGGTTCCCGTCGGGTCGTCGATGGGCGCCGCGAAGGGAAGGTAGCCGAGCGCTCCGCGGTAGTCGTCGAGCACGCCGAGCAGGGTGCGCTCCGCGCGGGCCTGCATGTGCGTGAGCAGTTCGTCGATGGTGATGAAGGTCAGCCGGTCGTTGAATTCGTATGGCGTGACGTAATTCCGGTCGGCGTCGCGTGGCTGCCGGTCCGCGACGCCACGCATCAGTGTCCAGGGGGTGTTGTCCGGGTGGCCGTAGCCGGCGTTGTCGTACAGCCCGGGCACGCAGGGCGCGTCGCACCCTGGAGCGACCGTGACGCGGTCGAGCCAGGCGGCGGGCCCGGCGTTGGCGGCCCGCACCTGACCCGGCAGGGGCGGCCCCGGCACGATGATCGCGATCGCCACGCGGTCGGAGATCAGGTTGCCCCTGGCGTCCACGACGCGCAGCCAGGGATAGGGTTGGTCGCTCGGGCAGGCATAGCCCGCGAAGGGGGCGCCGACCATCATCGGGTTCAGGTTCGGCAGGCACCCGGGGAGGGCGGCGAGATTGGGCGAGACGATCAGCCAGGGCGTGTCGCCGGCGGGATCGGCAGCCGGCGCTCCGGGCAGCGACAGACCGAGCGACCGCCAGGGAAACAGACCGAAGCAGCGGGCGGATGCGCCGCTGGTGCCGACCGGCTGCAGCGGCTGGCCGGGCGCCCAGGTGGCGCGCGCACAACCGCCGGGTTCGGCCAGGCCGTCGTAGCTGGGCTCCACGATCTCGGCGCCCGGTCCGGCATTGGTCGGAAGATCGGGGAACACGCCGAGCTGTCCCAGGCGCAGCCCAGGCCCGCGAAGGTCAGGCTGGATCAGCTCGGCCAGGATCGCTTCGCGTGCCCGCGTGAGCGTGGCTTCCGCCTGGTCGCCGATCGCGGCGTGCGCGGAGAAGAGACGCGCGAGTCCGATGCCCAGGGCGGCCAGCACCGTGAGCATCATCGTGATCGAAAGGTAGAAGACGACGCCGCGCTCGCGGCCGGCGCGCACGGGGCGCCGGATCATGGCAGGCGGGTCTCGGAGGACGGTGGAACCGCGACCAGGGTTTCGCGATCACCCGGTCTGAGCACGCGCCGGCTGTCCGGCGAGGTCAGTTCCAGCCGCTCGCCGATCAGACGGGCGCGAACGTTGGCCGGAACCGAGTCCGGCCCGAGGCGGCGGCCGTCCAGCCATGCGGCGCCGGGCCCGCCGGAACGACGGACGACCCCGTTGAAATGCACGACCCTCGGTCCCACCGGGGCGGACCGCTCACCGTTTTGCCCGACTTCCGATGAACGTTCCCCCGCTTCGGCCAGTTGCTTCTCGAGCGCGCGTCGCTGCTCCGGCGTGTAGAAAACGAGGCCCAGTTCCGCGGCCGGGACCGGTTGGCTGCGGCAGAGAAAGCCGATCGCCAGCGTCGCGGCGAATACGCGCCGCCGGTTCTTGTTCACAGGTGGCATCGGTGCCATGCTCAGAATCCCGATTCCGTCGGTGCGGGCGCTCCGGCTATGCCGGAGCCTCCGGTCATCGCGCTGTCCGCCGCGCGTTCGGCGAACACGTACCAGTTGATCGTGCAACGCACGGACAGTCGGGGAACGCCCTGCGTCATCGATTCTCCCGCGCCGCGTCCGTCGGCCTGGTTTATCACGCAGCCTTCCAGTGCATGCAGGCCGCCGAGTGAGCGGTCGAGTTCGTCCGTCAGGCGGATCAGCGCTTCCTCGTGAAGCGGGTCCGCCTCGAAGCGCATCTGGTGATTGCTGGGCTCGTAGGTGCTGAAGCCGGAGATCTGCGGCAGATCGATCGGAATCCGGCCGTCGAGCGCGAAGTTGCGCAACGGCACGCCTGTGGACGCCGCGAGTGCCTCGAACCGGTCGATGGCCACCGTCTTCGGGAAGGCACCGACGATTCCGCCGTCCCTGAGTATCGTGTACTCCCGGAAGTGGTCGTTCATGATCTGCATGTCACGCTCGAGCCGGCTGACCGAAGCACGGGCCGAGCCCGCGGCATCGACCACCGTCTGGCGGCGTGCCTGCTCGGACGTGAACTCGTAGATGCCGTACCCCAGGAGGGCGGCGCCGGCGAGCGCGATCAGTCCGGTCGCCGCCATCGTGGGCCGGAGGTCCTGTTGCAGCGACGGGGCCTTCTGGGTCATGGCCGGCTCCGGGCGCGGTCCATCGCGCGTACGTCCAGTTCGATCTCGAATGCCAG